>NZ_PDDM01000028.1 GCF_002914585.1 Pseudanabaena sp. BC1403 | reverse complement strand
GAAATTTTGGGCAAGGTTAAAACATCATGTCAGTAAGATTATAGGAAAATGTGAAAGTTTATGGGATGCCGTACAGCAAGCCTTCTGTCAATTGTCCTAACTATCCCTTTCTTTGCTATAATTTCAGTTTAAGCGTATCGCTTAGAACTTGAGGAGAGGAAACAACAGGAAGAAGGCGATCGCCTACATTCTCTAATCTCTAGTAAAAAACAAGAATTTGAAAACATTCTTAAATCCATCCATTGACGATTGCTAGATGCAGAGCCTGAAAACGAGTCCTTGCCTTAAGCTTAGTCAGAATATTATTGATATGAAACTTGACTGTACTTTCGCTAATAATCAACTTTTGAGCAATATCCCGATCGCGTAATCCTTGAGTTAATAGCTGCATCATTTCTAATTCGCGATCTGATAAAGGTATTGCATCTTTGGTAAAGGGAATTGTGATAGCAATTTGTAATTCGGTATCATGAATATTGATCACCCCACCTAAACTGGAAACGATCAAAAACAATTCACCAAATAGCGATCGCAGCCATTTTTGCGGGTCAGCAATTCTAACCCCTGTCTTAGCAATTATCGCTTCTAGCGAAATGGATATATCAGAATAAATTAAGCGGCAATAAGCCCCTCCAATTTGATTGAGAATTTCGGCAGCCCTTAGAAACACATAGTCAATCGTCAGATTGAGAACCTTTTCAGTGCCTACCAGAGTCAAACGATTGAAATTCAAAATATGAGCTAGGCGATCAGATAACGAACCTTGAGTGATCGCTTGATTCTGGCTCATACTCTGCCAAGCTTGTTTTTCTTGTTGATGCTTAAACGCACTATCAATAGCGATCGCGGCGATCGTACAGAGCATTCGTAAAAATTCTAAAAACTCAGGCGGCATTTCTTGATGACTAAAAGCAGCTAAAACTCCCACCACTCTGCCTTTGATTTCTAGTGGGTAACCTGCAAAACCCCGAATATTGTTAGTGATTGCCCAATTGCGATCGCCAACCCAAGTCTCATCAGCTAAATGATTACTTAAAAAAGAAACGCGGTTTTGGGCAATTTTTCCCACCTTATATGCGCCCATCGGTACTCTCGCAAACCTGCCATCAATGCGCGTATACATACCCGAAGAAGCAACTAGCTTTAGGCAAGTCCGATCTGGCTCTAGCAACCATACTCTAGCAAAAGCACAATCAAACCTCTCCACGATCCCATCGGTCACTCGATGCGCAATCGCTTCTGGATCTAGACATCCAGAGAAAGTTTCAGCAATTTCTGTTCCCCGATGCAAATCAAATAAAAGCTTGGTCGGATCGAGTACCTCAGTCATCAAACCTAACCCACAAAGATCATAGGAAGTTTTAGCCCGTTGGGCTAAAACTTCCTATATCAATTGAGCCGCAGATCTATGTTTAGCTATGTATATGAAGCTACGAAAACCACATAAAAAAAGGAGATGTGCTTTGCACATCTCCTTTTTTTAATTTGGGCTAGCACTAGAAGTAGGAGTTGGCGAACTCTCAGGACTTGCTGAATTCTCAGGAGTTGGCGAACTTGTGGGACTAACTGTTGGTGGAGTTGTCACCTTAGGCAATGGTTTAGTTTGCACAGGAACAGTCTGAGCTGGCTTTGGTTGAGGTTTTGGGATGGGGATAAAATACAAAACCGTTGCCGCGATCGCCAAACTCACCACACCAGCGATCGCTGGTACAGCCTGACTATTTAACTGAGACTGCGATCGGTAGTCAGAAATCTGAGTCACCAGTTTCAAGTCAGGCAAAGTTGTTGGATCGCAACATAGACGATCTAGACTCTCCATCAGATCAAAAAGCTGAATTGTATTTAGTTTGATTTGTAACTGCTTAGGATTGTAGGCATCGGCTTCATTGAGCAATACCGAAAGCACATGGAGATGTTTTCCTTCTGGTTCGAGACGTATCTGCTTTTCGGGAATTGCCACCAAAGTATTACTTTTTAGAGCTTGAGCATAGGCTCCTACGACTTTAACTAAAGCATTTAGCAGTTCCAAACCACCCACAATTGGCTCAGTGTGATGGCTAAAGCGGCAACTAAAGCTGG
Organism: Pseudanabaena sp. BC1403; assembly: GCF_002914585.1. NCBI lineage: Bacteria > Bacillati > Cyanobacteriota > Cyanophyceae > Pseudanabaenales > Pseudanabaenaceae > Pseudanabaena > Pseudanabaena sp. BC1403. Next base: position 65,379 of record NZ_PDDM01000028.1, on the reverse strand, counting down.
TCAAAATTGACATCACATCACTACCCGTGATGATCCCATCAACCAGCAAAGTACAACTAGGCAAACTATAGCTGCGTTGAATCATTAGGCGATCGCTCCATCAAACAAACTATTCCACAGGCGAAATTCGCCGGCAACACCACTACACAACAATAACCGCGTCAGCAATTGCAACGCCAACTCACGAATTTCTTCTTTATTCAGGGGGGAAGGCGATCGCATCCGACCGATATATAAAGATGTGAAGCGATCAATATAATTTTCTAAAAAAACTTGATTTTGCTGTAAACCTAATGCCTCGATCTTGCCCTCAATCATCTGTTGATGGGTACTCAGCAGTAAGCGTAAACCCGTATCTAACTGCTTAGCGATCGTGCAAACAATCTTTACCAATGCCTTGAGCTCATCCCAGCTTAGACTCGCTCGTTGATAGTTGCGTCGCAGCGGATTCGTATTACGTAGTCGCCAAAAAGCAACACGACTAGGAATCGTCTTTTCTAAACCTAACTGCTCGATTAAGACCAGCATTACTTCAACTGCTTCTAAGTCCAGCGCCTCGATCGCTAGAAGCAGATGATCAATATCCATGCGGACACTGCGGGGACAACCCCTAACAAAGTCCTTAGGAACGTGTAAATCGAGGTTTACAGGAGCAGAAATATTTAACTGCATAATTCGCAGTGAATTTGAACCTAATAGAGTTTACCCAATCGGCAGTTTACCCAGTTGGAAGGCGTTCAGCTACAAGCAATTTATCTAAAGATCAACAAAGCCCGTAGCTGAGTGCTTCAACCTTAAGCTTGGCGTGAGTAGTACTCAATAACCAGCAGTTCGTTCACTTGCAGTGCTACCCATTCGCGTTCGACAACGCCATTGACCTTACCAGTCATCTTCGCCTTATCAAATTCTAAATGGCTAGGAATGTTAGAAAGACCAGGGAATTCGAGATTACGCTCGACAATTTTACGAGATTTTTCGTTATCTTTAACGCTAATTACTTCACCTGGGCGGCAGCCGTAACTAGGAATGGTGACACTCTTACCATTAATAGTGATATGTCCATGGTTTACCAGTTGACGCGCAGCAGGGATCGTCGGTGCAAATCCCATACGGAAAACGGTATTGTCTAGACGCATTTCTAGCAATTGTAGCAATACTAAGCCTGTAGAACCCTTAACTCGTCTAGCTCGACGTACATAACGCAGCATTTGAGTCTCGGTGAGACCATAGTTAAAGCGTAACTTTTGCTTTTCTTCGAGGCGCACAGCATATTCAGAGCGCTTTTTGCGATCTTGACCATGCATTCCAGGTGGATATGCGTGCTTAGGTTGTTTGCGACTTAGACCGGGAAGCTCTCCGAGTCTTCTGACGATTCTGAGGCGCGGACCTCTATAACGGGACATAGCTCCTTCCTTATTACTGTTGAAAACTTGACAGCCTATCTAGTATATGGCAATTTTGCAAAAAAACTTTGCCATATTATTAAGTTTCAGCAATTCTCATGCACAAAGAGCTTATGGGTTTTTCACAACTAAAAACCAAACTCTAAAAACTTTACCGTCTGCTGCACGGACGATACAGTTTTTGGCTCCTACTTAATTTTTGGGCTGCTACTTAATTAGGTAGAGCCAACAAGCAATAGTTTAATTGGCTTTAGAATTATTAAAGGCTGCCATAATTTAAAGATTATGATCTTGGGCTAAATGATAGATAAAAATCTATGATATTAATAAAATAACATAAGGCAAAAATCATTGATTTACTACCACTTAACACATATTCCCACTCCAACATGGCGATATACTGAGAACCATCAAGGCATATCTACTTAAATAGCGTAACTAATAGAGTCATTTGTTGCAGCAATATCCCAAGCCGTGACTTAAAATAATTAGCGTTTAGGATGTTCTACACATCCTAAATAACTAGCAAAAACTAGCACTAATTAACCAGAGCAACAGTTTACAGAGTAAAGAGGCGATCGCAAATCATGGTGATGATTGAAACCAAAGCCGAACGCATGGTCATAAATATGGGACCTCACCACCCATCCATGCACGGCGTTCTCAGACTTATCGTCACGCTAGACGGCGAAAACGTAGTCGATTGCGAACCAGTATTAGGTTACTTGCATCGCTCGATGGAAAAAATCGCCGAAAATCGCACGATTATCCAATATTTGCCCTACGTGACCCGATGGGATTACCTCGCGACCATGTTCACCGAGGCAATCACCGTCAATGCACCCGAAAAACTAGCTAATGTGCCAGTGCCGCGTCGCGCCAGCTACATCCGCATGATCATGCTAGAACTTAGCCGCATCGCCTCTCACCTACTGTGGCTCGGCACATTCGTCGCAGATATCGGCGCACAAACGCCATTTTTCTATGTCTTCCGCGAACGTGAAATGATCTATGACTTGTTCGAGGCAGCGACAGGGATGCGGATGATGCACAACTATTTCCGCATCGGGGGAGTTGCTGCCGACCTCCCCTACGGCTGGATCGAGAAATGCGAAGACTTTTGTAATTACTTCGTACCCGTTATCGACGAATACGAAAAATTAATTACCAATAATCCCATCTTCCGTAAAAGAATTGAAGGACTTGGCACGATCACACGCGATGAAGCCATCAACTGGGGCTTGTCGGGACCAATGTTACGTGGTTCAGGCGTAAAGCTGGATTTACGCAAAGTCGATCATTACGAGCTCTACGATGAACTCGATTGGGATGTGCAGTGGGACAATGGCGGCGACTGCCTCGCCCGTTATCTCGTGCGTGTACGTGAAATGCGTGAATCATCGAAAATGATCCTGCAATGTCTCAAACAAATTCCTGGTGGATCTTACGAAAACCTCGAAGCACAGAGAGTTCTCGCAGGACCCAAGAGTGAATGGAACTCAATGGACTATCAGTTCATTAGCAAAAAGCCATCACCCACCTTCAAGGTTGCATCGGGCGAGCATTATGTCCGAGTTGAAGCCCCAAAGGGTGAACTAGGCGTATATATCATCGGTGAAGATAGCGTATTTCCTTGGCGCTTCAAGATTCGTCCACCAGGATTTATTAATTTGCAAATCTTGCCAGACCTCGTGCGTGGCATGAAGCTCGCCGACATCATGGCAATTTTAGGAAGTGTGGATATTATTATGGGTGAGGTCGATCGCTAATGTACGGTGGAATTGATTTACAAAGATCTTTAATTGAAATCCTGACAGGGCTAGGATTGCCAGCCGATGTCGCCAAAGTGATTTGGATGTTATTGCCCATGGCAGTAATGGTTTTAGGCGTAACAGTCGGCGCATTGGTATGCACATGGCTAGAACGAAAAATCTCCGCCGCCGCTCAACAACGGATTGGGCCTGAATATGCGGGCCCTTTTGGACTGTTGATCCCGATCGCAGACGTAGCCAAGTTAGTCATCAAGCAAGGCACGATCCCCGCTAAAGCTGATCCTTTGCTCTACACAATCGGGCCAGCGCTGGTATTTACATCTGTCTTCTTATGTTATTTAGTCATTCCCTTTGGTCAAAACCTGATCATCTCTGACATTGGTACGGGCGTATTCTTTATCATTGCCATTTCCAGCGTTGCCCCAATTGGTTTGCTGATGGCGGGTTACTCTTCCAACAATAAGTACTCCTTGCTTGGTGGTTTGCGTGCTGCTGCGCAATCGATTAGCTATGAAATTCCTCTTGCACTAGCTGTTCTTGCCGTAGCCTTGATGACTAACGGACTTAGTACCATTGATATTGTCAACCAACAAGCTGAATATGGCATTCTCTCTTGGAATATTTGGAGACAACCAATTGGCTTCGTAATCTTTATCATTGCGGCTCTTGCAGAATGTGAGCGACTGCCCTTTGACTTGCCTGAAGCTGAAGAAGAACTAGTTGCTGGTTATCAGACTGAATATTCAGGAATCAGATTTGCTTTCTTCTACGGTGGTTCCTACGCCAACCTCTTGCTAGCAGGTTTGCTAGCATCAATTCTCTACCTCGGTGGCTGGGAATTGCCTTTCCCTATTGACAGAATTAGCGAAGCCTTGGGGATTGAAGCGAATACAGCTTGGTGGCAGGTTTTAGCAGCATTTATTGGGCTAACGTCAACCCTAGTTAAAACTTACGCTTTTATCTTTTTTGCAATCCTCTTGCGTTGGACTGTTCCTCGCGTTCGCATCGACCAACTGCTTGACCTCGGCTGGAAATTCCTATTACCAATTGGACTTGCAAATCTGCTGATTACCGCAGCTTTGAAGTTGGCTTTTCCTTTTGCGTTTGGCGGCTAGAGACTGTTAGATAAAGTGCGCGAAGCACACTTTATCTAAGATAAACCTAATTATCAATTACCATCATGCTGAAATTCCTCAATAAAGTTGGTGAATACACCAAAGACGCGATCCAAGCTGCCAAGTATATCGGGCAAGGCATGTCGGTAACATTTGACCATATGCGTCGTCGTCCGATTACTGTGCAATATCCCTACGAAAAGCTAATTCCTTCAGAGCGCTTTCGTGGACGCATTCACTTTGAGTTTGATAAGTGTATTTCCTGCGAAGTATGTGTGCGCGTATGTCCGATTAACTTGCCTGTAGTTGACTGGACATTCAACACAGAAATGAAGAAAAAGGAACTCAAGAGTTACAGTATTGACTTTGGAGTATGTATCTTTTGTGGTAACTGTGTGGAATACTGCCCCACTAATGCCTTGTCAATGACCGAAGAATACGATCTGTCTACATTCGATCGCCATGAATTGAACTTTGATAGCGTTGCCCTCGGACGGATGCCCACCAAAGTTACTGAAGATCCTTTTGTTAAGCCGATCCGTGAGCTTGCCTATTTGCCAAAGGGTGTCATCGAAGGGCATGAAGTACCTCACACTGCTAGACGTGCTGGCTTGCGCCCCGAAGAAATTGCCGAAGCCACTTCTGAGAATAAATAACAGATAAGTAAGGAAAATTTATGATGAACAATATTGGTTTGGGCGATGGTTCGCAAACCGTATCCCTAGTTGTCTTAACAGCAATGCTAATTTCTTCGGCGATGGGTGTGGTACTTTTGCAAAATATCGTCTATGCTGCCTTTCTACTTGGAGCCTGTTTTATTAGTGTGGCGGGTTTGTATCTGTTGCTAAATGCTGATTTTGTGGCGGCGGCTCAGGTTTTAATCTATGTCGGTGCAGTCAATATTTTGATTCTGTTTGCGATCATGTTAGTGAATAAGCGCCAAGACTATCAAGAAGTCAAATATGGGGCTTTACGCAGTCTAGTTACGGGTGTTGTTTGCCTAGGCTTGTTTGCATTGTTAGGAGTCACTGTAACTTCAACGAATTGGGCTGTTAGTCCGATGATCGCCAAACTACCTTCGACAATGGTGGTGATCGGTCAGCATTTCTTTAGTGATTACTTACTGCCCTTTGAACTAGCATCGGTTTTACTTTTAGTTGCCCTAATTGGTGCGATCGTGCTTGCCCGTCGTGAGCTAGTGCCTGATGCTGTGACTGTTGGTCAAGTTGAGGAAGATTCACTTGAGTTATTAGAAAAGCCCAAAGAGCAACTTGTTGCTTCTAAATAAAGCTTGATTATTGGCGAATAGAGTAATCAAACTTTATTAGTAATTGAAATAAATAGTAAACAGATATGTCTTTAGAACCTTTTTTGATTATTGCCGCTGCACTCTTTTGTATTGGCATCTATGGCTTAATTACCAGTCGTAATGCTGTACGTGTATTAATGTCAGTAGAATTAATGCTAAATGCCGTAAACCTTAATCTAATGGCATTTTCTAACTTCTTAGATTCGGCAAGTATTCGTGGTCAAGTATTTACGATCTTTGTAATTTCGATCGCTGCTGCCGAAGCCGCTGTTGGTCTTGCGATCGTGTTGTCGATCTATCGCAGTCGCGATACCGTGGATATGGAGCAGTTCAATTTGCTGCGTTGGTAAGATATGCAGAAGATTAATTTTTTCTAATGGTTATAGCGAAGTCTTAAAACAAAAGACTTCGCTATATTTTTTTAGTTAAGGGGAAATATGACCGCTTACCAAATTGGTTACCTAGTTGGAACCTTAATAACTCCGCTGATCCTGATGCTGATTATTGGGACTATTTACTACTTGATTAAAGGAAGAGTTATTCCTTATCGTAAAGCTATCTTTAGTCGATGGGTAATCATATCCAGTTTAATTTTGTTTCTTCTGAGTTTTGCTGGTCGTTTAAGCTCAAACCTAAAACAAGAATCTAGTCATGTTTATCCTGAGAGAGAAGTTAAAGAATTTACAGAAGGTTGTATTAGTAGTGCCAAAGCAAAGATAGATATTAAAATTGCCGAAAATATTTGCTCATGTGCAATTATAGAAATCCAAAAAAACTATACATACGGAGAGTTTACAAAAATGAGCACAGAGATGCAGAAAAGTAAGTCCGTATCAGATAGGCTGAAAAATATCGTCACCTCTTGTACTCAAAAGCACTCTTGATTCTTCTTATTGGCTAGTACTTTTATTCACTTAATAAGCCCTATTCTTTTGGTGGCAAGGGAGTATCATTAATTTCATTTGACTATTTGACGAAATGAATGACTATTGGCTTGGAAAACCATCTTGGCAAAGGTTTCACAAAATTGATTGCAGGAAATAACTTAAAGCAGCGCTAGACAATGGCACATAAATGTTATCGGTTCCACCTGGGGAATAGGCTTCGAGTAAAGCTGCGATCGCAGCGACAGGCATCGCAACTCCAATGTCACGAGTATGAATCCCGTGCGTAAGCCCAAAAATACCGATCATCACAATAAAGCTCGTAACAAACATGGCAAATGAGCCTTCAAGACTGCGCTTATTACCAAGATGAACAAAGGTGTGTTTGCCAAAGCGTTTGCCGATTAGCGCCGCCATGCCGTCGCCCCAAGACATAACCATTACCCCGATGACTGCATATTGCGGATGGCTATCCCATAAAAGCACTACTAAAATCGTGATGCTAAGCGCATAGTAAAACACGCCGTAGGTTTTGCGCCCCACATCATGGATCATTGGCAAAATATTTGTATAGTGAGATGCTAAGGCGATCGCACTGAATGTCACGCCTGCGGTAACACATAGCCATGTCGGGATATGTAACCACCACGCGATCACCAAGACATTACCAGTACCAATATGCACAACTTTGCGAACTAGTTCTGGATCTTGCTTGAGTCGGCGCAAGATCTCTGAAGCTAGAAATACTAGACCCAGCCAAATACCCACAGCGCTAATCTGGATCGTTAGGGCGGTGATCGGAGAGGTGTCGCTAGTTATGGACATATGACAAGCTATTTATGTAGGCGAATAAGAAAGTTTATAAACCATTACCAATGATGATAAACGGTGACCAATAGTAAGAACGATTAAAGTTGCTATTCTCATTATCAAATCAAGTTTTGAGGTTTTCAGCGCCTAAGGCAATGGGTAGCACTACTCGGTAATGAAAGCCTAAAAATTGGTTTCACAATTAAAATTGCTAGCTATTCTTGTCAAAGTTAATCAGTGTTCTTTGAGATTTTGCTAACACTTTAAATATTTGCTAGATAAATATCTTGAAGTATGTCATAAAAAGTATCCATTAAAGATTAAGTGGCGCATGGGGAAATTGCCGAATAGATACGATTTCGGCTTTTATATCTGCAAATTGCAATTACCACTATGCTATTAGCTACAGGTGCTCTAGTTAAGACATAAAGCCCAAAAGAGATATGCAAAAGAGATTTGCATCGGTTGTACCTCAAATCTCTTTTGGGCTTTACGTTTTGTCCATATTGCTATAAATCGTAGAGTTTCAGTAAAGTAGCACGGCTTAAACCCATAGTATTTTTGTTGAAATTGCTGGCAAAATGCAAAACTTTTAACTGATGTTACATAGTTTAGGCTTCAGTGAAAGGCGCGGTAAGATTAGGATAAATAGCTCTTTTTTGACTTTAGGTATTGGTGTAAAGTAGGTTGACGCAATTAAATATAAAATCCCAAGACCTATACTGCATGGGCAAAGTGCGGCATAGGTCTTGGATACAGATTTTAATTATGCTGAGGTACTTAATCATTAGATACATCAGATCGCAACCATCATCTAGCCATGGGCAAAGCGAGCAAAAATGAATCAGCCCAAGGTGTCAAAACTCCATTTTATCCGCTTTGATCGGGGTATTAGTCAGTACAATCACGACTATTACGCTGCCTTGGGCCTACCAATCATTAGCAACCCTAAATACATTCGTAATGTATATTTACGGATTGCCCGCATCTTGCATCCCGATATATATGGCTTTTCGGCTGAAGAAAAAGAAATTGCAACGCAATATCTAGCAAAGCTGGTTAACCCTGCGTATAACGGTCTGATGAGAGATCAGGATCGCACAGCCTATCAAGGAATATTTAAGCTTCTTGCCAAACGCTTAATGCAGAGATCTCGTAATATCCAGATTCATTCGGAGATTGCCTGTGAGTTGGTGATGTCTCCTAGTGATGATGTTTACGAGCGCTTAGTTACCGAAATTGCCAAAGTACAATATGAATCGCTTACCCAAATTCTGGAGCATACGGCGGATATCAGTGAGCTAAATCTGGTTTACATCCTTTATAAAGAGGGTTATCGACATGGGGCAGTCAATATGCCGCCAGTGCTTGCACCAATGTTGAAGCCCAAGAAATCCTATGCATCAAACGTTCCTCTTCCTCCCCCTTCAAAGCCCAGCTACACATACAATCTTCAATATGCAAACGATCAACATGCTATAAATTCACAAGCTATCTCTGATGAAACCTTAATTCAGGTTAGAGTTCAGGGCGATGATACACAAATGATTAACAGACGAATAAAAACCTGTGAAATCTACATATCAGAGAGTAATTGGACAGCAGCGCTCCAAGATTTGCAAGAGATCTTGACAATTGATAATGATAATAGTTACTGTTTTGCTCTGTTAGGTGTGGTTTACAAAAATATCAATCAACCACAAATTGCAAAAGCGAGCTTCAAGCGATCGCTTCAAATTAATCCTCAAGAAGCCATAGCACTAAAACATCTTCTGGAATTAGAAAGTCCAAGTTCCCACCAAAGCATTGGCAATAAAAACAATAGTAAAAGCGATCGCAAATCAAGTCTCCCAAATATAAAGAAACCTATAGCTCAATCCCAAAAGAACAGTTGGCTATCCCATATAATCCAATGGGCTTTTCCCAGAAAATTCTAAAAAAATATAAATGGAAGTTCGTACTTCGCGCTACTTTACATAAAGGGCTGATCAAAAAGTTTAACGAACCCTATTTTATAGAGTTGAGGCGCGAAGCACTGCAACTCTATAAAATAGGGTTCGTCGGCAATGATTCACGGTACGATAAAAGACGAAGACTGAGAGAACTGTATGGTGCATCAACTGCCGACTGGCGCAAAAGACTTACTTCCCCTAGACGTTGCTCAAAAGCGTTGGATCGAGAGCCGTATTCAACAAGTTTTTCAATCATGGGGCTATCAACGCATCATTACCCCCACCGTCGAACATCTGCGATCGCTCACCGCAGGCGGAGCCGTTAACCCAGAATCTGTGATCCAACTGCATAGCAGTAGCATCGAAATTTTAGGACTACGCCCCGAATTTACCGCCTCGATCGCCCGTGCCTATGCTGCCCGTTTGGGACAAAATCTGGCAACCTGTCCACAACGACTCTATTACAACGCCAATGTATTTCGCCGCAGAGCCAATAACACCTCAGAAGAGTCCTTTCAAGCAGGCGTAGAATTATTGGGCGCGTCAGGTTTGCTAGCTGACGGCGAAATCTTGATGCTCCTAGCCGAGAGCCTTGATCGCTTAGAACTACAAGATTGGCAAATTATTCTTGGTGATGCCAGACTGACAGGTGCATTATTAGATCTATTGCCAGAGCAATATCGAGCCAAAGTGAGGCAATGTTTAGCTAGCCTCGATCGCATTACCCTGACGGAGATGGACTTGCCAGACGATGTGAAAGGCTATGCCTTGGAACTAATTGATCTGCGCGGCAAGCCAAAAGATGTCCTGAGCCGCTTATCGAATAGTGCATGGACATCGGGACTGACGGGCGAAATTAATTACCTCAAGTCCTTAATCGATCTCTGGGAAAGTACGGGACTCACTTCAGGCGATCGCCTGATTCTCGATCTCAGCTTTATGCAAACCTTTGACTATTACACAGGCATCGTGTTTGAAGTTGCTTGTAATAATTATGTCGTCGCTCAAGGCGGACGTTATGATCGCTTGCTTGGTGTCTACCATCCTCAAAATGTCAGCTATCCCAGTATTGGCTTTTGTCTCAACCTCGAAGATTTGCAGCAAGCTTTACAATCGCGATTGCCACAAACTCTCGCTATGTCTAGCTGCCTAGTGGTCGCCAAAACTACCGACGCAATGCAAGCTGCCTTTGCCCATGCTGCTTTGTTACGACAAGATCCAGATGTTGAAGCGATCGAGCTAGAGCTGGAATTTCGAGGTGAGGATGCCGTCCGCGAACATGCGCGATCGCGTGGTATTCCCAAAATTGTATGGGTCAGTAGTGACGGTGCGATCGACTCAGAAATGATAATCTAAAAAATAAAGGGAACGCAAAGCGCTCCCTTTATTTTTTAGATTGAAAAACCCCTGTTAAATTTGGAGAACTTAAGGTAACCTATTCAACCAATCATCCATTTTGGTTAGATTGAGATTTTATAAATAGTAAGTACTTATGCAAAATAAATTACCTAAACCCGTAAAGTTGCGCCCCTGCGGGGCGCAACTTTACGGGTTTGGATGTGTAATTAATTATGTGCATTTACTTACTACCGTATTTAGCTATTGAAAAATTCCAAATATATTGTTTAAAAAGGTTGCAAAGCAGACTTCAAGCAATATACTGGGCTTTTCTAAAATGCGAAGCGTGGCATGTAAGTTTATAAAATCACTAGCCTATTTTGTAAGTGATTTGATAGTGATAGGTATGACCGAATGAGATTTTCAGAAACCGCAAAATCGACTACAAGTTTAGCTTTTAGCCTAGGATTAATTGGGGCAATTGTGTTGACAGGCTGGTACTATGTCATTTTGCCCTATAGAAAGACTCCTCAAAAACCTGCATTCCCTAATGATCTCAAAGCTGCGCCTGCCCCAAAATCGCCGATCGCAGAGATTAAAGTGAAGCCAATTCCTCAGCCCACGGTCAAAGCTAAACCAAAACCTAATGATGTAAAGTATCAAGGTAAAGTCAATGCAAGTATTGGTCTAGTATTTCGTGCCGATCCCAATCAGTCTGCTCGGAACGTTGGTGGTGCTGACTTTAATACAAAAGTTGCTGTAATTAAAGAAACACCCGATCGCGAATGGGTGTTTGTTAGAAATGAAAGCACAAAAGAAGAAGGCTGGGTGCGCGTCGGCAACATTACCAAAGAGTGAGCAAAAATCAAAAATATAGTCGCTCTAGTTGCCTCTGATAAACTCTTAAAGATTGCTCTAAGTAATATCAGCACGCCTTAAGAGTGCATAAATAATGCCACATCAGCACAAACATCCCCCTCATCAGCATCACGGACATTCCCATGATGGACATCATCATACAAACTATAACCGTGCATTTATTGTCGGATTATCGCTAAATGGAGGATTCGTAATTGCTGAATTTGTCTTTGGTCTATTGGCGCATTCAGTATCACTGATTGCTGATGCAGGACATAATCTGAGTGATGTTTTAGGGCTAATCATTTCATGGGTAGCTATTTTTTTGTCTCGCCGTCAACCCTCTAGCCGCTATACCTATGGGTGGCGCAAGTCATCAATTTTAGCCACTTTCCTAAATGCGATCTTTTTGTTGGTTGTAACGGGTGGCATTATCTGGGAAGCCATTCAGCGATTATTGCAACCAGATAGTATGGTTGAAGGCGTAGTGATTATTATCGTTGCAGCGATCGGCATTGCGATTAATACGGGAACTGCTTTGATGTTTTTATCAGGTCGTAAGGGTGATATGAATATCCGTGCTGTTTTTCTGCACATGGCAGCAGATGCCTTGGTATCTTTAGGCGTGGTTTTATCTGGGATTGCGATTATTTTTACCAAATGGTATTGGCTTGACCCTGCATTCAGTCTTGTGATTAGCGCTTTAATTATTTTTAGTACTTGGGAGTTGTTGAAAGATTCATTTAATTTGGCGATCGATGGCGTTCCCAACGATATTGACGAGCGAGTAGTACGTACTTATCTATCTGAATGTCCAGGTGTGACTCAAATTCACGATTTACATATTTGGAATATGAGTACAGTAGACACTGCTTTAACGGCTCATTTAGTTATTCCTTCGGGATATTATGATGATCGATTTCTGGAGCAAGTTAGCCAAGATTTGCATAATCGCTTTGGCATTCAACATACAACTTTACAAATTGAAAGCGGCGATCCAGATCATCCTTGTGTTCTTGTAAATAGCTGCCGCAAGGAAGAATAATATGCAAAACCCAAACAAGAAAGGCGGCGCTTCACGCCGCCTTTCTTGTTTATCCTAATCAAGCAAGCGATCGCTATAGTCGCTATATTTCAGACATTGGTTAAGGTTTACTGAATTTACAATGCTTCGGCACTGCATAATAGAGTTAGAAATAACAGAGATAATGTCCCAAATAATAAGTGCGTTATCTCAGTTAAACAGAGAAAGAAATTGAGTTAGCAATGCATTTTATAGATCGAGTTACGATACATGTGAAATCTGGAGATGGTGGCGATGGGCTAGTTGCATTTCGCCGCGAGAAATATGTGCCTGCGGGTGGGCCTGCGGGTGGCAATGGCGGTAATGGTGGTTCCGTTATTTTGCAAGCGACAACCGATCTCCAAACCCTGCTAGATTTTCGCTTCGAGAATATTTTTAAAGCTGAGAATGGTGAGCGTGGTGGCCCCAGCAATATGACGGGTAAAAAAGGGAGCGATCGCGTAATCAAAGTCCCCATCGGTACGGTGGTGATGAATGAAGAAACAGGCGAAGTTTTGGGCGATCTTACTGAGGTTGACCAAACTTTGTTTGTAGCGAAAGGCGGCAAAGGAGGCTTAGGCAATAAATATTTCTTGAGTAATCAAAATCGCGCCCCTGACTACGCTTTACCAGGATTACCAGGAGAAGAACTTAATCTTTATTTAGAACTAAAGTTAATTGCGGAAGTCGGGATCATAGGGTTGCCAAATGCTGGCAAGTCAACATTGATCTCAGTCGTATCTGCTGCCCGTCCTAAGATTGCCGATTATCCTTTCACCACGCTCGTCCCAAATCTAGGTGTAGTTTCTAAGCCCTCAGGCGATGGTATTGTCTTCGCGGATATTCCTGGGCTAATCGAAGGCGCATCCGATGGCATTGGTTTAGGTCATGACTTTTTACGACATGTTGAACGTACTAAGCTCTTAATTCATCTAATCGATGTCACTCAAGATGATCCCCTAGCGGCGTATCACACAATTCAAGAAGAGCTAGCTGCCTATGGTCATGGATTGGCAGACAAACCCCAGATTCTAGCTCTAAATAAAATTGATGCGATGTTACCTGAAGATGTTGAGGAGGTAGCCGCACAGTTTGATCTACCGATTCTGGCAATTTCAGCTGCTTCTAAGAAAGGACTAGATAAGCTCTTGCAATCAGTCTGGAAAACATTAGAAAAGTTCGATCAGCAAAACCCATAAAAAAGGCGGTGCTCAGCACCGCCTTTTTTATATATAGCAATTTCCGATCAAACGAACCACAAGAAATTTGCAGTCCAATCGCTCCATTTGGATTGACTTGATAGGAAGTACGAATCGCCAACATAGACTTTAAACCAATTTGATGACAAAGAGGAATTACCGATTTTAAAAGAGGATTGACAACTACATCATCCGATACCATTACCCGATCTTCAGCTCCCTGTTTGGATTTTAATGAGATGTAAATTCCTTCCGCTTTTCCATGTATTTTTAAGAGAGAAAAAAATGAGTTTGATAGAAGATGCGACTGGAAGCAAAACTGAATCGATTTTTTGTCCACATAAGTCATCCTTCTCTTGTCCTAATAATACCAATTCACAAAAGTGTAACAACACTTCTGTGAATTAAAAACCAAACCCTGTAGGGGTTTTAAAAACACAAAATGGCTGCGCCACTTTGTGTTTTGGTATAACTTGAGGAGCGTCGCGTTAACCATGACGATCATGCCATCGTCAGTAAACGAAAGAAATCCACAGGGTGCAATATTAAGTATTTCGTCTGGCTGATACATTTGCGAAAATATTTGGTTTAGTGAATGCCAGCGGAAGTTAGATATTCTTGCATCAGATTGCTAGTTTCCTGTGGGTGACTCATATGCGGGCAATGTCCTGTAGCTTGCATCAGTTTTAGCGTACTGCTAAACAGGTGCTTATTTAAGTAATATCCGACTTCAACAGGGGCGATCGCATCTTCAATACATTGCAGAATCAATGATGGTGTTGTCACTTTAGGTAAATCACTACGGTTATCAGAATAAAAAGTGACTTTAGCAAATTGAGTAGCGATGGTCGGATCTGTCGAACAGAAACTTTCCTCGAGTTCATGACTTAGCTCAGGTCGGTCTTCATTTTTCATGATCATCGGCGCGAGAAAACTTGCCCAACCGATGTAATTTTTTTCCATAATATCAAGCAGATTTTCTATGTCTTGTCGTTCAAAGCCTCCAACATAATCGATATCATTGATATAACAAGGGGAAGGACTAACAAAGATCAAGTGTTTGAATAATTCGGGGGATTGAATAGAGGCTAAGATCCCAATCATGCTGCTAACAGAATGTCCAACAAAAATCGTGTCTACTAACGATAATGCTTTGCAGATTTCGAGGATGTCTTGAGCATAACCATTCAGACTGCTGTAGCGATCGCCATCGTAAGCACTTAAATCTGATTTTCCTGACCCAACATAATCAAATAGAACAATCTGGTAGTCATTTTCAAAAGTGGGTGTGATAAATCGCCACATATTTTGGTCGCAGCCAAACCCATGTGCAAACAGGATTGGTTGCTTGCCATGCCCAAATACTTTGACATTATTGCGGACAAGAATATTTTGGTTCATTATTAAAACGTAGAACTGATCTTGTTAGACAACTGCTTATAACAGGATAAACCTAATCTACTTTGTAATCATTTTTAATAATATGGTTTGCCTAACCTAAACTGATGCGAGATAAGCTTTCGCGCTCAGTCTAGAAAACATTGGCGTAATTCGATCCGCAAAATCTATAAAAAAGGCGGTGCTTAGCACCGCCTTTTTTATTTGAACTAAGAGGGTAAATACCCCACCGCTCTGCGGTGTGAGTAAATTCTAGTAAAAAAGAATTTGATACCCCGTCCGCTTGCGGCGGGGTTATTCATTTGAACATAATGAAGTTACCAAAAGCTGCGATCGTGGTGTATTTTTTATTGGGCATATCAGTTTCGTAAAGACTGAATATGACAAAATTTTGCTGCTTGGTCGAGTTTTCAACCACTGACTTGATCACACCTTTGCCCTGAGATATCACAAATTTGCATGATTGCTGAGCCGCGATCGGCATATCACCCGCACAAATTGAGGTTTTACCTGTTTCAGAAAACTGCTCGGTTGCGTAATCAATGTAACGCTCTTTACTAGGATTGCTGACTGCCATTACACCAACAACAACCACGACTCCGATTAAAATTGCTTGTAGTTTCATAATTTAAGTAGCTCAGCATAATTAAAAACCAAATCTAGAAGCGTGGGTCGCCCGCCTAGCGGGCGACCCACGCTTCTAGATTTTAAGGTTACTTACTTTTTGATAGTCGCGATCGCATCTTGGCTAATCTGACAAATTTCATTATGACAATGACCGTTACTTGCCACAATCGTTCCCCATTGACGCAATTCGAGATTGTTATAGGACAGCAATGACAAATCTGAATGAGTAAGCTGACCGCCTGCCTCAGTCAAAATGATTTCAGGAGCGCAATAGTCCCAATCCTTGGGCGCAGATTTGCCTGACACCGAGATATAGACATCAGCATTACCCGATGCGATCGCTGCAAATTTACCACCAATACTACCAACCGCTATTTCAGCAGCCTTGGGTAATTGTTGGAGAATACTTTCGAGTTGATAATTGCGATGGCTACGACTAGCCACTACCACCATTTTATCTAGCTCAACCTTGTCAGAGACTTGGATTCGATTCTGCAATCCATCTCTAGTCTCAATATATGCGCCATTGCCTAATATCCCCTGAAAGAGGCGATCTTGGGCAGGTGTTGCCACTAGCCCTAGTACAGGACGTTGGCGATAGGTCAAGCCAATATGCACCGCAAACTCATTAGTCCGACGAATAAAGTCACTCGTGCCGTCCATTGGATCGATAATCCATACCCATTCATGTCCAAGGCGATCGATACTATCTTCAGTTTCTTCACTGAGATAGGCAAAGTCTTCAGTCCCAAATACTTGCTTTAACTGGCTCAAGATAAAATCATTAGCGGCTAAATCTGCGGAAGTAACATTTCCTTCTTCGCCACCCTTAAACCTAATTTCTAAGTCTTGAGGCTCTTGATAGTACTTCATCAGAATATCCCCCGCACCCCAAGCGATCGGGCGAGCAAGCGACATAATTTCGTTTAAATTCAGCATCTTGAATTTTGGTGAAGCTAATGATTTGTACTATACCCTAACCAAAAGCTAAAAAGAAGCAGGCAGACTATGCCCACCTACTTCTTTTTGTCGCGAACACCGACAAAATAAAACCCAAGAAGAGAATGGCGGCGCTTCGCGCCGCCATTCTCTTCTTGGGTTTTATTTACTAATACGCTTGGCGACAGACGTAGTTAGCCACAACCACAGCCAGATTTTTTACAGCCAGCAGATCCTTCAGGATGCCCATCGGCACAAGCTCTGCTGCAATAAGGCTTATCATTTGCCATGATTGCTGTGTCTAGGGAGACCATACAACTACATTTTGGGCAAGCACATTTGGTTTCTGTGAGAGTTGTCATATATTTAATCCTATACAATTGAGATTAGCATATATGAATATACGTTCATATGTCAAATACTATGTGGAAAAGCGATCGCTTTTTTGTAAAATGTAACAATGCTAAATTCCTCTTCGGTTTCTCTTGACAACTTGCCG
The DNA here is from genome assembly GCF_002914585.1 of Pseudanabaena sp. BC1403. Classification (NCBI taxonomy): domain Bacteria; kingdom Bacillati; phylum Cyanobacteriota; class Cyanophyceae; order Pseudanabaenales; family Pseudanabaenaceae; genus Pseudanabaena; species Pseudanabaena sp. BC1403. Next base: position 48,213 of record NZ_PDDM01000028.1, on the reverse strand, counting down.
ACTTGCGATCTTCATGAGATCGAGCCAACCGCGTTACAAGATTTGATTAATGCGATTTTGCCAACTGAGAAAGCGCAGAATATGGCGGAATTTTTCGGAATGTTGAGCGATCCCAATCGCCTGCGGATTCTCTCGGTTTTGTCAAAACAGGAACTATGCGTTCACGATCTTGCAGCAGTAGTGGGCATGAGTGAATCAGCGGTATCCCATCAATTGAGAGTTTTACGCACCATGCGTCTAGTCAGTTATCGCAAAAGTCAGCGCAAAGTCTATTACCAACTCCTCGATCACCATGTTTTAGAACTTTATCGCTCTGTTTCTGAGCATTTGGATGAATAACTTTTATGTCTGCTTGTGAAGTCGCCATGCTAACCTTGTAGCAAATTTTTTATCCTGCCCAACTCTGCAAACAGACAATGGAAACAACATCCTTAGATGCAAATCCAATAACAGTAGATGCAAATCTAGATTCACGTCTAGATGCAAATTCAGATGCAGATGCAAACCAATCCTCAAATTTGACTAGTAATCAAATTAATGTTTCTACTAATAATCTTGCATCCTCGAATCTAGCTTTGACGCGAGACTCAGTAACCAGCATTTTGCCTGAAGAATTGGCAGGGATAAAACTTTCACATACTAAACAGAAAGGCGACTGCTTATATCTTTATAGTCAAGATCGGGAAGTAACCTGTGCAACAAAACTATTAGAGGCGATCGCACCAAGCACACAGGATCTCGATAGTTCAGTTTTATACGCCGAAGGAATCCACCGTCTTAAATTGCATGGAAATGCATGGGCGTTGGGACTGGATTTACCGATCGCCCCATCTGCACTTGTTGCTGCCGAAATTATCGCCGCGCTACTCACCAGCTTCCGTCAAGATCCTCAACTAGCACCTAAACTTGCTCAAGCCAAGCTGAAGTTGCTCTTACAAAACAATTGTCTCAATTTGCTGTGCGAGAACCGCACCACAATCTTGCAAGCAGAGATGGTTTTACCAATGTTAAATACTTTACGAACCGTGAGTGCATCGGAATATTTTCAATCGGTAACGGTATCTAGTCGTGTCATTGGGGAGAAAAAGCCCAGCTGGTCTTTTGAAATTGATTTGTTAGCGATCGGTATCCAGAACCCCATTGAGGAAGAACTACTTGCCGCAGAAAATGTACAAGATCACAGCATTGAATTTATCAGCGAAGATGAAGAGCCTAATTCTTGGCAGAAATTAGATGGATTTGCTGGAGCGAAACTACTTGTAGTTGGTCATGCGATCTTTGGATTAAAATGGCTGGGGCAAACCGCGCCGAAAATGCTCTCTTTACCTGCTTGTATAGCAAGTTTAGCGATCGGTGTTGGGGCAACGATCGCTATTGATCGCACTCTCATTAATTATGATCAGCCCAATCAACCTACCAAATTTGTAATTGCTGATTCCAAAATCAATTTGCCAGCTAACCAGCTAGATAATTCTCCCGAAAAGGGCCTTACCAATAAACCAGCCCTCAATTTTAATATCGCTTTATTCAATGAAAAACTTGCCCTTCTTGATTGGCAGATTACAAATAAACAGCGATCGCCCGAAGTTTTGATTGTTGGTAGTTCAAGAGCCTTACGCGGCATCGAACCAAAAACATTAGAAAAAGCACTGAGCAACAAAGGCTACAAAGACATCAGTGTCTTTAATCTTGGTATTGATGGTGCAACTGCTAAGGTTGTAAATCTGCAAGTTACCCAAATCCTATCCCGTCCTCAACTACCGCGCATGATTATTTGGGCGGATGGATTAAGAGCTTTTAATAGCAGTCGCAGCGACCTTACCTATGACGAAATCACTGCATCCGACGGCTACAAACAATTGCAGGAAGCTATTAGAAATAGCAGTGTTAGCCCGAATCCTATAACTATTCCAGAGATATCTACCAAATCACCAAATCCAATCGCGCAATCCTTTGATCTTCTGTTTGCTACTTTTTCTAGACGGCAAGAAATTCGGACTTCGCTAGTTAAGAAATTTGATCGCAATACACATATGCTCAGCAACAGTGAAGCACTTCTGGCTGCGACTATGCCGAGTACCGTCACCGCTCTTGACCCCAAAGGCTTTGTTGCGTTTGATGTCACATTCGATCCCAACACCTATTTCCAAAAATTCCCTCAAGTCCCAGGAGACTACGATCTTGATTATCGGAACTTTGAGCCCAATGGCTCACAGTTCGAGGCTTTTGCAAATGTAGTTGACTTTTGTCGCCGCAATAATATTGATCTTTTAGTCGTGAATATGCCTTTGCATGAGACTTACCTCGATCAAATTCGTAGCCGCTTTGAAGCTATTTTTAATGGCAGAATGCAAGAGCTAGCCTTACGAGAAGGTTTTACTTATCTTGACCTGTCTCAAGCGGTTCTAAATCAAGCCGATCTGTTTTCTGACCCTAGCCACTTAAATAAAAAAGGGGCGATCGCAATCTCCCAACTCCTTGTCCAAAACCCCAAAATCCGTTGGCAAGCCCTCAAGAAATAACAAAAGAATGAGATGTGGTGCAACGCGCTATATCCCATTTTTATTTTTTTGTACTGCACAAATCTTTAGCTTAATTTTGTAAAACTATGAAACACTTGTGCTATTTTTGCCCAATATAGTTATGTAAACAGCTATGATCGCCTTATATTGTTTTGCGATCGCTCTTAGAATATTGCTTTGCGATCGTAAAGATCTAATCTCACTCGGGTAATGAAATCTTAGGAACTCTTGGGCTATGAATACATCAGATCAAGCGCCAACCACCGCCTCAGGCTTAAAAAATAGAACCAAAGCTCTTGCCAAACGGGGAGGTCGCACTCCCTTCGAGAGCAGACTGATTCAAGCAGGACACGCCACCACAGACCAGTTCGACCGCGCTGTCAAGGATAGCCAAGAACAAAATGTTCCATTTATTAGTGTCCTAGAGCAAATTCTGGGGCAGCAACTCGCTCCCGACATTACCCGCTATTACAAACGCCAACAACTTTTTGAACTGCGTGTTCTTTATGGTATCGAGCCAATTGATCCCGATGTTGAAATTGACAAGTTTGATATTTCCACCCTCAGCGCCTTACTCGACTCCAACATCATCCCAATTTCCAGTTGTCGAGACTGCGAGATTCTACCTCTAGTTAAGACCGAAAACAGCATTACGCTCGCCTTAGTTTCCCCCGATAGCTACAAGGTACAAAATGAGATCGCTCGCCTGCTCAAAAACATCACAATTGTCAGGCGCGTTATTTCTCGCGAAGATTTTCATCGCACCTTTGACAATATTGTCCAATTTCAAGTCAACAAAAGCGCCAAAGCTGAAGGCGCAATCAGTGATGAAGATCTCCAAGTTAAAGATGATGTCTTTGGCGAAGATATAACTGGAGCAGATGAAGGCGATGAACTGATGGTGGGCGGCGAAAATTCCGCTCCGATCATCAGTCTCGTCGATAAAATTCTCGTTAAAGCTCTCAAAGAAGGATGTTCGGACATTCACATTGAGCCACAAGAAAAAGACCTTTGCATCCGTCTTCGTAAAGATGGCGTACTGCGCGAATACTTCTTCCTGAGTGAAGGCAAGCGCTTACCCCGTAACATTGTCAATGCTGTAATCTCGCGCTTTAAGATTATTTCCAACCTGAATATTGCTGAAAAGCGCGTTCCTCAAGATGGAAAACTGAAACGCAACTTCCAAGGTCGGCGTGTAGATTTCCGCGTGAATACTTGCCCCACCCAAAACGGTGAAAAAGTAGTTTTGCGAATTCTCGATAACTCCAACACTCAACTTGGGCTTAATAAACTGATCAGCGATCCCGAAAGCTTAGAACTGATGCAAAGCTTTGCCAAACGCCCCTATGGACTAATTTTGGTTACAGGGCCTACAGGATCAGGCAAAACCACCACCCTATACTCGACTCTTGCTGAATGTAATGATCCTGGTATCAACATCAGTACAGCCGAAGATCCTGTCGAATATAACTTACCTGGTTTGACCCAATGCCAAGTGCTACGGGAAAAGGGCATGACCTTTGCCAGTATTCTCCGAGCTTTCTTACGTCAAGATCCAGACGTAATCCTTGTTGGAGAAACACGAGATGCTGAAACTGCTAAAACTGCGATCGAGGCTGCATTAACAGGTCACTTAGTTCTCACCACATTGCACACTAACGACGCACCTAGCAGTATTGCCCGTCTCGAAGAAATGGGCGTAGAACCATTTATGGCAAGTACTGCGATTATTGGTGTACTTGCTCAACGTCTACTTCGCCGCGTCTGTGATAACTGCCGTATTCCCTATAACCCTAGCCAAGAAGAACTCGATCGCTTTGGACTGCCTAGTAGCGATTTAGAAAAAACCTTCTACCGTTCTAACGTCGTCAACCGCGAAGCAATGCTTCCCAACCAACGAGTCTGCCCAAAATGTAGCGGTTCTGGCTATAAAGGTCGAGCAGGTGTGTACGAGATCATGAAAATGACCGAACGCTTGCAAAGTGCCATCAACAAAGGCGCAACCACTGAAGTCATCAAAGAGATTGCCGTCCAAGAAGGTATGAAAACCCTCATGGCGTATGCCTTTGATCTTGTCAGAAATGGTGCAACTACACTGGATGAAGTTCTACGAGTCGTCTATACCGACAAGGGGCGAGAAGCTGAAGAACGTGCCCGACGAGGCAAAGGACTGGAATGCGACAACTGTGATGCTATGCTCACACCCGAAACAATTGAATGCCCTTATTGCACAACGGCTAGAACTTTCTAGATTAGTATTTGAGCCTTGTGCAAAGTGCAAGGCTCAAATACTGGTAACTTTACTAGAGCATTTTTTAAAGTTTGTGCAAAACGTAGTTTTTATCAGCTACATAGGGAATCATGAATTTACTAGGATTAGATCAGGAGAATAGCCCGCTATGGTAATGGACTACATCATTGAAGACTTGATGGAAGAGGTCGTAGAACGTAAAGGTTCTGACCTTCACATCTCCGCAGGGCTACCCCCTTATATTCGTATCAACGGTCACCTCACCCGCACCGATCGCGATCCGCTTACTCCTGAGGAATGTCAGCGCTTGATTTTTGCGATGCTCAACAACAATCAGCGCAAAGCGCTAGAACAAAACTGGGAGCTAGACTGCTCCTATGGCGTTAAGGGACTAGCCAGATTTCGGGTCAATGTCTACAAAGATCGGGGAACCTATGCTGCTTGCCTACGGGCGCTTTCTTCCAAAATCCCCGATATGGATGATCTAAACTTACCGCCAATTGTGCGCGAACTTAGTGAAAAGCCTCGTGGGTTAGTGCTAGTTACCGGCCCAACGGGTTCAGGAAAGACCACTACGTTGGCGGCAATGATTCAAACGATCAACAAAACCCGTGCTGAGCATATTCTCACTGTTGAAGATCCGATTGAATTTGTTTATGAGTCTGTAAAGAGTGTGATTCACCAGCGTCAAGTTGGAGAAGACACCAAAACATTTGCTAATGCGTTAAAAGCGGCTCTGCGTGAAGATCCAGATGTAATTCTCGTAGGTGAAATGCGAGATTTAGAAACAATTCAGCTTGCAGTATCTGCCGCCGAAACAGGACACTTAGTATTTGGGACATTGCACACGAGTTCTGCTTCTCAGACTGTTGATCGCATGGTAGATGTATTTCCACCAGAGCAGCAAGGTCAAATTCGAGTGCAACTCTCTAACTCTCTTGTCGCGGTATTAAGCCAAACCCTTGTGCAAAGACATAATCCTCAACCTGGGCAATTTGGGCGAGTAATGGCTCAGGAAATTATGGTGGTTACACCTGCGATTTCCAACCTGATTCGTGAAGGTAAAACTGCACAGATGTATGGCTTTATCCAAACGGGTGGTAAAGAATCGATGCAAACCCTTGAGTCGGTTTTAGCAAAGTTATATATGGATGGTGATATTACCTTTGAAGCGGCGATGTCTAAGACTTCGCGCCCTGAAGAGTTGTTGCGCGTGGTTGGTCCCAACCCTGCTCCTGTGATGAAGAGAAAAGCAACTGGAGATTTGCGATCGCCAGACATGATCAAGTCGCGATCAATTAGTGGCTAGCAAGATAGTTTTTTATCCATAATTCTTATTAAAGAGGTGCAATAATGGCGAAGTTTCAGGCTAATCTCAAAGACTCCAAAGGTAAGGCAGTCCAGCAAACCATGGTTGCGGTATCTCTTAAAGAAGCTCGTGATACTTGGAAGCAAAAAGGCTTTTATGTTCAAGATGTTAAAGAGGTAAAGGGCGGTTTTGACTTTGCAGCCTTCACGATGAAAAAGGTGACTGTCAAGGATTTAGCTTTGTTCTCAAGACAATTGGCAACCTTGGTTAATGCTGGTGTATCGATGGTGCGAGGTTTAGGCGTAATGTGTGATCAATGCGCTAATCCAAGACTTAAAATCGCCCTCACCGAAGTTCTTGACGATGTTCAGCAAGGTACTAACTTTTCCGATGCGTTGCGTAAACACCCAAAAGTATTTGATAAGTTGTATTGCGCAATGGTTCAGGCAGGGGAAACGGGTGGTGTATTAGATGATGTTTTAGCTCGTCTAGCGACATTACTAGAAGATTCTGCCCGCTTGACTAACCAGATCAAATCAGCGATGACTTACCCGATAGTAGTTTCATCGATCGCTGTGATCATCTTCTTAGCGATGTGTATTTTCATCATTCCCGTGTTTGATGGTGTATTCAAGAGCTTAGGTGGTGAATTGCCAGCATTTACCCAAATATTGGTGAATATCAGCAACTTTTTAAAGAGTGAGAAGATATTTATTCTTCCAGCTACAGCTTTTGCACTTGTATTTGTCTATAAGCGCGTCTACTCAACTCCTGCTGGACAACTCTACCTTGATGGCGTTTTCTTGAAGTTGCCTTTGTTTGGAGATCTTGTCGTCAAGACTGCGGTGGCTCGATTTGCGCGTACTTTTGGTTCACTCTCGCGTGCAGGTGTGCCAATTTTGGCTTCGCTCGAAATTACTGGTGAGACAGCTGGTAATCTGGTGATTTCTAATGCGATCGAATCGGCACGAAATGCGGTAAGAGAAGGTGGTCAAATTGCTCCTGCTATGGAAAAAACTGAAGTATTTCCTGTCATGGCTTTGCAAATGGTCAGTATCGGGGAAGAAACTGGTGAAATTGATAAGATGCTCATGAAGGTGGCTGACTTTTATGAAAATGAAGTTGAAGAAGCGGTAAAAGCGCTGACAAGTTTGATGGAACCATTAATGATCGTTGTATTGGGTGGCATGGTTGGTTCGATTATTGTCGGTATGTACTTACCAATCTTCTCGATTATGGACAAGATCAAATAATATATCCATTGCTATTCATAAATCCTCAAAATATAAGAGTCGGCGCAAAGCGCCGACTCTTATATTTTGACTATAACTATAAAAAGCCCTGCGTAGCAAGGCTTTTTATAGGAGTGTGATCGCCTGTTCCCAACTACTACCCGATCGCAACCAATGTATTGGTAAATCACCATTACCTGAACCGCGAAACCATGTGCGCTGACGCTTGGCAAATTGGCAGGTATGAGTAACCGTGAGTAACTTGGCAGTTTCCAGATCTGTTTTATCAGCTAAATAATCTGACATTTCGCCATAGCCCAAAGTTTTTAAAAGTGGTAAATCTGCACCAAAATGGTTCTGTAAATCACGAATCTCATCAAGCCAGCCATTCTCTAACATTTGCTCGGTGCGATCGCTAACTAACTTACGATAAACATCGAGATCCTCACAATCCAAACCGATTTGTACAATCGGATAATCAGGCGGCTGCTCGCCTTGTTGTACTGATAAGGGTTGCCCCGTTACATAAAAAACCTCTAGAGATCGCAAAGTTCTGATTTGATCGTTGGCATGAATTTTGGTAGCCCCCATAGGATCGACTTGTTGGAGAACCTGATAGCAATAATTTTGTCCTAATTCCTCAAATTGCGATCGCAGTTCAGGCTGTGGAGCTACTCTAGGAATTTTTAGCCCTGCTGTAATTGCCTTAATATACAAACCTGAGCCGCCGACTAAAATAGGCGTGACTCCTTCAGCATGAAACTTGGCAATTAAAGTTTGTGTTTTGTCTTGATAATCAGCAAGAGTCAAAGTTTGATCAGGCTCAATAATATCAATCAAGTAATGGGGAACACCTTGACGTTCTTCCATCGTCGGTTTCGCCGTACCAATATCAAAATGGCGATAAACTTGTCGCGAATCAGCACTCAAAATTGGTGCATTTAGATATTTCGCAAGGGCGATCGCCAGACTAGTCTTGCCAGTCGCCGTTGCTCCCAAAATTACAATTAAACCGAGAGAATTCATTAGTATTTCAGCCAAAATTATCTAACCTGTAGACTTGTATGCCATTGCAAATCCCCATGCGCTTTGAGAACGAACCTTTACTCTGGTTAGTAGATGATGTTTATACAAAGGAAGAATGCGATCGCTTTATAGAGTTTATTGAAAGTTCGTCTCCCACGGTTGCTACTAATAATCCACTCTATCGAGATCAAGACCGCGTTATTAAGGACGACACCAAAATTGCTGAGGAATTATTTCGTCGTCTGTACCTTCATCTACCAAAGCAAATTAATACGCTTAAGTTAGTCGGTCTCAATGAACGGCTTAGAATGTATCGCTACCTCATGGGACAGCGCTTTGAGCCACATATGGATCATTGGTATCGTCCGAAAGTGAATCAAATTACTTTGCATACCGTTCTCGTATATTTCAATGATGACTTTGAAGGTGGGGAAACACGATTTCAAGAGCAAATTGAACAAACGATAATCCCTAAACGTGGCATGGTCGCTATCTTCCAACATAAAATACGTCATGAAGGTTGTCCCGTGCGGCGAGGAATAAAGTATGCGATGCGTTCAGATGTTATTTATGAGTCATGTGAGCCTATTGGCAAAATATACTAAGTAATGTGTAGATCAAGCTAAGGGACTTGCGAGAAAATAAAATACCAATCCAGATTTTCCAGAATCGGTGGGGTGGCTTCGCCACCCCACCGATTCTGGTTTTATATTTGGTACTTTATTAAGCCACAAGTCCCTAATTAGTTTATATATTTTTTTTTGGTATAGAACTATGTCGGAATTTCTTCCTGAATCATCGGAATCCGAATTAAAAATTCAGTGCCATTCCCCTGCTGTGATATGCACTGTAAAATCCCCCCGTGGCGTTCAGACACAACTTGGTAACTGATCGACAATCCCATACCTGTCCCTTTCCCAATAGGTTTTGTGGTAAAAAACGGCTCAAAGATACGATTTATTACATCTTGAGGCATACCCATACCATTGTCCTTAATCCGAATCTCAACCGAATCAACGTCAAGGAACTCGTCACTAGGCTTTAATTCAGTACCAATGGCGATAGTTGGTCGCCAATCCGCCGATTGAAGATTACCTTCATGATTTTTTTTCGGGTAGGGTATCTCTTCGAGGGCATCGATCGCATTGGTCAACAAATTCATAAATACCTGATTCAGTTGTCCAGCGTAACACTCTACCATCGGTAGCTTGCCATAATGCTTAACCACTTGGATTCCCGAATTATTATTTTGATCTTTGATGCGATGCTGCAAAATCATTAATGTGCTGTCAATACCTTCATGGATATCGACTGCTTTAAATTCAGCTTCATCCAATCGAGAAAAATTACGCAGTGACAAAACAATTTGGCGAATACGATCTGAACCAACCTTCATGGATGCTAATAATTTGGTTAGATCCTCCGCCAAAAAATCTAAATCTAATGTTTCTAACTCTGCGAGTACTGAATCATTAAGCCCAATACTATGCTGCTGGTACAAAGCGATCGCCTTGAGCAAAGTAGCGATGTATTGATTTGCGTAGGCCAGATTGCCGTGAATGAAGTTGACTGGGTTATTGATTTCATGAGCAACACCAGCCACCAACTGCCCCAAGCTAGACATTTTTTCAGTCTGCACCATTTGGGTCTGCGTCCGATGTAAATCTTGCAAAGCTTGGTTGAGTTCTGCTGTCCGCTGTGCCACCCGTGTTTCTAGAGCTTCTTTGATTTCGTTTAAAGTAGTTTCTGCCTGCCTACGGTCAGTGATATTGATTAAAGAGCCCCCAAGCTCATTCTGATTACTAAAATAAGCTGACAATTCAAGCCAAACAATTTCCCCCGTCTGATGTTGAAATCGCAGTTCCTGACAAATCACTGCCTGCTGCTTTTGAAATTGCTCTAGCAATTGCTGTCCTTGGACAAGATCGTCTGGAGCAAGAAAGCTGAAAAGTGGTCGAGATAGAGATTCAGCAATGCTATACCCCAAGGTCTTCGTCCAAGCTCCGTTGAGGAAGGTGAAACACCCTGATGGATCACACTTAAAAATAATCTCTCTTAAGCTTTCAACTAACTCACGATAACGTAGCTCTGATTCTGAGAGTTTCTCCATCAAGCGATACTGAATCTGTACATTAAGTTCATCTGTAATTTCATCAGGATTCATAAGCTAAGTTCAAGCTGGCTTAAAAGCTCAGTGTGAGTGATGACATTAGCATAGAGAGGAAATATGTTTTCGCAATAGAATGATTGCTCAAACACAGTCCTTGCTGAGGTGCAATCGGAGAGAATAGTAACCTGATAGCCTTGTTCATGCGCGGAACGCCCAGTGGAATCAATGCAAACAGAGGTAACGGTTCCCGCCAAAATGATATTTGTGATCGCATGTTGTTGCAGTACTTCGTTCAGATTCGTGTTGACAAAGGCGTTAAAACCTCGTTTCCCAGAAATACGCAAAATCCGATTTTGAAATTGACTCAGTTCATCGATGGTTTGCGAGCCTTCAGTCCCTTCTTGGAAAGCTCCTACTTCTTTAATCGTTTGGAGAATGCCAATCGGGTCAACTATTTCTTTGTACCCAGGGGTAAAGAAGATTGGGGTTTCTACGATCAAAACTGAAGTTTGCTCTAAGCAATTTAGGAGATGAAGTGTATTAGATAATACATTCGTAACTTTAGAAGATTCTTCAACTACACCGTGCAAAATCCCATTCGGTGAGAAATAATCATTCTGAAAACCGATTAGTAGTAAGCAAGTATTGTGGGTATTTATCAGCACTTTTAGATAGAAAAAGATTGCTTATAGGCTTTAAGTAACACAAAATATTTTACTCGATTTTGTTGATTATCAGAGAAAGTTAAATTACTCTTAAAAACTAGACGTATAAATATTTTTGAGCTACTGACCTGATGTTTTTTGAGCTATAGCAATCCCAGCATTTCTCATTATCAAAATCGGTTGTTTGAAAGCCCGCCGTTGGCGGGCTTTCAAACAACCGATTTTGGTGTTTCCAGCGCCTTTGGCGCTGGAAACACCAAAATCAGTTTCATAATGAGAATTGCTGATAGCAATCCTGATCTATTTGCGATATTAAATTGAGTTTTGAGATAATGCTCGCTTCAGGAAATTATCTCAAAACCCATTTTTAGGATTAAAGTTAATTACTTAACTGGCGACGAAAATCTCTAGGACTAAGACGCAATGGGTTTTGTGTGTCCCAAATCCCTATTTCTTGCAATCTCGCTTTAGATTGGGCGCGACTAATTCTTGCGTCGTACTTTACATTGGGCGAATAGGAATCAGCGATCGCTAGTCCCTCTGACACCAAATATTGATTAACTAATAAATTATCTTTCCAAATATAAGCAAGCAATCGATCAGAGTTATCTTTTTGCTTAACATCAAACTCTAAAATTACTTTCTGCTCTTTAATGAGATCCGACAAACGCTGACGAGCGCGATCTCCCCAAGGAGACTGCTCTTTGAGTGGCGCACTGATCCCTAATAATCTCACTCGTTGTACAGTCATATTGGGATTACTCACCACAGATGCTTCTACCGTTTGTCCGCTGACAACTCGATTAATAATCCATAGCTCACCATTTACTTTTTCCTTGGGCTGCGTAAAAGCGATCGCCATATTCGCAATCACTAAAAAAGCAACTAATAGCACAACCAAAATAAATAAACGCGGTGGCGATTTAGCGATTGCGTTTTCTTTTCCTGCTTTAGAGTTCATAGGCTGTGCGGCATAATTCAAAGTTTAAAGGGCGCTTTGCGCCCTTTAAACAATTTAGTCATGATCAATGGGAATACCAAACTGAAACCAGTGGCGCTTGCGTTTGGCAAAAAAGTTACCGAACTGCAACTTATAGACTTCATCCTCATCTTGGGTTTCTAGATCTAAGTCTGACTGGGCATAGCTCGAACAAATCAACGCATATCCCTCATCCTGTAATGTTTTGGATAAACCAATTACCTCATGCTGATCAATTTTTCCTGATTTGACTCGCATTGCACAAGCTGTACAAGCACCATTTAGGCAAGAAAAAGGTAAATCGATGCCTTGCAGTTCTAAAGATTCGAGAATATAGCGATCGCCTTGGATATCAGCTTCATAGAGCTTATCGTTTTGGCGATCATGAATACGAATGTGATATGACATAAATTTTACACACGAGTAGGAATCATGCCAGTTAGACGAGCATAATCAAATAACCCGCCAGCATCAATAACAGGTCGCACATCGCCAAGGGACTTCAGCGCAAAGGTTTCGCCAGTCGTCTCATTAATAATTTGATTGTTATCAAAATCAATGGTTGCTTCTTCCCCAGTTTTGAAGCGATCAACCAAACAATCAACTGATTCCCAAGGATATAACTCACCCGTTGCCGTACAGTTACGGAAGAAAATTCTGGCATAGGACTGAGCAACTACGGCATCTAATCCTGCTGCTCCAAGTGCGATCGGGGCATGTTCTCTGGAAGAGCCACAACCAAAATTTTCACCCGCGATAATAATCGAATAGATCGTTTTGCTTTCACCTTCAGGAATAAAGCGATCATAGCGATCGGGGAGTCCGATCATTGCATAGCTACCAAGCTTCTCGTACTCATCAGGCTTTGACGGTACAAGCGTGAGATATTCCGCAGGAATAATTTGGTCAGTATCAATATTGTCATCCAAGACAAATACTTTGCCTTTAATTGTCTTACTCATAATCTTCATTTATAAACAATTCAATCAACAGAATATAAAAAACGCTAGACGCTTTTTTATATATTTTAGATTTACCGTAGGGTGCGTTAGCACAGCGTAACGCACTCTCTAATTTTTACAGTGCGTTACGCTGCGCTAACGCACCCTACTACTTAATACAACTAATCAAAATAAAATAGAGTTACAACCTTGCGTTGCTCTTCAGCATCCTGACAAGTTTGCAATAAAGTCTCACTACCATGAAACGCAAAGCAAATTAGTTGCTGACACTTGGAGATAATTTCTTGGTTGCATCTACTACTTGCTTCAGCTAAAGATAGCGTGTCATTTTCGCCATGCTCAATTAAATGAATCACATTTTCTAGCTGCTCACGAGATTCATAGGGCTGTCTATCAAGACTTTGAGGCAAAATTACGGTCAACAAGTTTGGGTCAGCTCGCAGAGCACCCCGAATTGCAGCAAAATTTGTACCTGTTGCTCCAGAGGTAATAATACTGTTGCCAGACAGAGCCAAGGCATAGCTGAGCAGTTCGATCAGCAGTTGATGAGTTAATGGCACATGGCGGGAACCTAAAAACGCAATTCGCTTTGAGCCTTGCTGTTGTATCGTTGCAAGCTCTTGCAAAAAGTCGTCTAGCTTGGGTAGATTAATTGACTGAGTCAAACAAATCCCTCTCGTTTACTACTTACTGAACGAACACCTACACAATATCACTTAACTATATAGAAGCAAACTATAGAGTTCAGCAATTCTCATTTTTAAAATTGGTTTTTTGAAAGTCCGCTTACGGATAGCTTTTAAAAAGCCAATTTGGGTTTGTCCAACGCTTCAGGATCTGGACAAACCCAAATTGGTTTCATAATTTGAATTACTTATCAGTAGCTAGTCATAATTTAAGTAGCTATAGCAATCCTATTTTATTTGTGAGATTAAATGGTTTGAGAGAGTGAGCCCCGAAGGGGCGCACTCTCTCAAACCATTTAGGATTGCTATAGGCATAATTAATTACATATCCAAACCCGTAAAGTTGAGCACCGCAGGGTCTCAACTTTACGGGTTTGTGTAATTTATTTTGCACAAGTACTTAGAGTTAATCAAGATTCACTTGTCCTGAAATATATATAATTTAATGTTATTTTCATTCTATAAATACAGTAATGAAGAGTAAAACTTAGATTTCACTCTACGGCAAAAATAAAGAATTTATAACGCTTTGCGCTCAATTTGAGAATTTCTGTAGCCACTACCTTCTCCCCGAAGGAATTCAAGTAGACTCTCATGTGCAAAGTACTACAGCATAGCTGGCTGGAATTGTGATAATTTTCTCTCAAAATTATGGTGGGTTACTTGACAATTGATAATTTCAAAATTGAGGAAGGAAATTTTTGGGAGCTTTTAGCGACCTATCGCTTGTTGCCAAGTTTTAAACGAGAACTAGCGATCGATCGCGTGATTGCCTCCATTACCATTGCGCCAGAAGAAATTAATCTTGCTTTGCAACAATTTCAGCAGCGCTACAAGTTAATTTCACAAGAAGCTATACAAAATTATTGTCAAGCTTATAGTCTTACTGACCTACAACTTAAGGAGATCGCTCTACGCGAGTTTAAAATCGAAAAATTTAAGCAGCAGACTTGGGGCAATCGTCTCGAATCAACATTTTTAAATCGTAGAACTAGCCTAGATCGTGTTATCTATTCGCTGATTCGCCACAAAAATCCTGAGCTTTTACAAGAATTATTCTTTCGGATTCAAGATGGCGAACAGACTTTCGCAGAGGTTGCATCTCAATATTCTCAGGGTGTAGAAGCTCAAACAGGTGGCATGATTGGACCTCTATTGCTCAATAAACTCCCTTCAGCGCTCATTGAAAAATTGAGACATAGCATTCCCCAGCAAATACATTCACCTTTTCCATTAGAAGAATGGTTCGTAATTTTACGACTAGAAAAGTTTATGCCCGCTCAGTTTGATGATCAAACTACGCAGCTCCTACTCAACCAACTTTTTGAGGAACTTTTGCAAGAACAAACTTTGCAGAAAAAGTTTTGATCATTGTTAAGCTCTCTTGTTTTTCTCTTTATTTCTCTTTTTAAGATCATTGAATTAAATCACATGTTTACCAACACTAATGCTATTCAAGACCTCATTGATCGTATTCCCTTATTAAAAAATCTTGATCACTTGATTGTGAAAGAACTGAGCGATCGCCTTCAGCCTTTGCGCTATCGGATGGGGCAGATAATCTTGCGTCGTGAAACCATGCCATCCCAAGTTTTGTTTTTATGGGAAGGTCAAGCAAGGCTACTAGCCCAAGTGCCGAAAACAACATCTCCTACGACCCTAGAGACCATCAAGCCTGGGATGGTAATCGGATGGGCGAGTTTGATCCGTGACTTGCCCTGCGAAACGGCGATCGCCTCTGTTGAAAGTACTTTTTTGTCTCTAGACGCAACTGATTTTTGGCAGCTTTGCGATCGCTATCCTACTTTTAAGAATGCTTTTAGCTCTCAAGTTTCTTCAGCAGAAGTATTTGATCTATTTGCGATCGAGATGGATCGTCGTGCTCAGTCTCCTAAAGATTTTACGCAGCAGGCTCGCAATGCTTGGCAAGATGCACGAGTGCTAACTTTACCTGCGGGGAAAAATTCAATCCCGCCTCTTGATCCTGATTTTGTATGGCTAGTTAGCGGCGGGCAAAATATAGCAATCCCCTTTGGTACAAGAGTTGATCCAAATCGCACTGTCTTTGAAATTCCAGAGGCTAGCTATCTCCGCTTGATAGGCTTGCGCGATGATTTCTCTGTAACTGCTGAAGTAGTGACAGAGTTGCCACCCCATCCCACCGCCTTTGATATTCCTTATGCTCCTGATTTGCCGACTGTTAGCGATCGCAGCGATCGCAAAACCCAAGACTATCCTTATATTTATGGGCGCGGCCCCCTTGATGCGTCAGTGGCTTGTTTTGAGATGCTAGCGAAATATTGGAGTATGCCGTTTAATCGCCATGTGATCAAACGGGCGATCGCCAATCAATACGATCGCTCTCAAAGTATCTCTTTGCAGCTATGCGGCACGATCGCCGAACTAATGGGACTAAATGGACTGTTGGTAACGATTCCTGCTAGTGCCATTAGTCAGGTTCCTACACCAGCGTTATTACCTTGGCAAGATACCTTTGCGGTGCTTTACAAAACTAGCGATCGCGAGCAGGTATTAGGTATTCCTGAACAGGGAATAGTCATTAAGAAAACTGCTCAATTTGCGGAGCTTTGGGGCGAATCGGGACAGATTTTAATCATTCAGCCGACCAAGGATACTCCCCAACAAAAATTTGGACTGTCTTGGTTTTTGCCATCCCTCAAGCGCTATCGCAGCTCCTTAATTACAGTTTTAGTCGCATCTTTCTTTGTGCAGTTGTTAGGACTGGCTAATCCCCTGATCACACAGGTGATTATTGACAAGGTGATTAATCAAAACTTGCCAGCATCCTTAAATATTTTAGGTATTCTACTCTTAACGATCGCCTTTTTTGAAGCTCTGATTAGCGCCCTAAGAACCTATTTATTTGTGAATACAACTAATCGTATTGACTTAACTTTAGGTTCAGAAACAATTGACCATCTGGTCAGATTGCCCCTGCGATATTTTGAGAAGCGATCGGTGGGAGAACTATCTAGCCGCATTGGAGAACTAGAAAATATTCGTCAGTTTTTGACAGGAACAGCCCTCACCGTAGTCCTTGACGCAGTATTTTCTGTAGTTTATATCGTGGTGATGATTTGCTATAGCTGGCTGTTGACTCTGGTAGCATTGGGAACCGTGCCATTGTTTGGATTACTGACCTTTATCGTTGCGCCGATCGTCAGGGCACAGCTTCGCAGTAAAGCCGAACGCAATGCCGCAACTCAGTCCTATTTAGTGGAAGTTGTTTCAGGCATTCAGACTGTTAAGGCGCAAAGTATCGAGTTGCAGTCGCGATGGGAATGGCAACGTCGTTATGCTCGCTATGTTTCCGATGGATTTAAGACCGTAGTAACTTCCACAACTGCGGGTTCTATGAGTCAGTTTTTAAATCAGTTCTCTAACCTGTTACTGCTATGGGTTGGTGCTTTTTTAGTGCTCGATGGCAAGCTGTCTTTGGGACAGCTAATCGCGTTTCGGATCATTGCGGGTTATACGACATCACCGCTTTTACGTCTGATTCAACTTTGGCAAAACTTCCAAGAAACAGCCCTCTCACTAGAACGACTCAGCGATATTATTAATCATCCTCAAGAACAAGAAGAAGCAGGTCGTCGCAATATTCCTATGCCCGCTATTAAAGGCGCAGTTCGCTATGAGAATGTCAATTTCCGTTTTAATCCCAATGGCCCCTTGCAGCTAAATAACGTCAATTTAGATGTTCCTAATGGTCAATTTGTCGGCGTTGTCGGAACTAGTGGCGCAGGTAAAAGTACTCTGACAAAGTTAATGTCGCGGTTGTATGAACCTGAAGCAGGAAGAATTTTTATCGATGATTATGACATTGGCAAAGTGGAGCTTTATTCCTTGCGAAGGCAAATAGGAGTAGTTTTGCAAGATACGCTGCTGTTTGATGGGACGGTGCAGCAAAATATTGCTTTAACCAATCCTGATGCCACTCCCGATGAGATTGTAGCGGCGGCGCAAACCGCTTGTGCTCATGATTTCATCATGCAACTGCCGCAAGGTTATGAGTCACGGGTAGGTGAGCGCGGGGCTTCTCTTTCTGGTGGACAAAGACAAAGGATTGCGATCGCTCGTACCATTTTGCAAAAACCGCAATTACTGATTCTTGATGAGGCGACTAGCGCCCTAGACTACAATACTGAGCGTCAGGTCTGTTTAAATCTTGCTGAGGAGTTTCGCGGACGCACGGTTTTCTTTATCACCCATCGCCTTGCTACGATTCATAGTGCTGACTTGATTTTGCTGATGGATAAAGGAAGGGTAGCCGAACAAGGAACTCACATGGAATTAATGGCTTTGCAAGATCGCTATTTCTGTCTATATCGTCAACAAGAAGCAGCAGGCGATTCTTAAACCCCAGAAGTGAGTGGTGGCGCTCTGCGCCACCACTCACTTCTGGATTTGAGCGCATTGAGACTAACGATAAAATTAAAGGTAAAAAGATCATGACAAATAATAACGGCAATCAACCAACTCCAAAATTAACAAAGATCAATCCCGAAGATTTAGTCTCTAATGATGGTCTGGAGCAACCTGCGACGGCGATCGCAAAAAAAAGCAATTTCGATCAACCCTTAGCCTTGAGCCAGTCACCTAAATGGATTCCTGCGATTTTATGGACATTAGTTGGCTCGGTATCGGTGGCAATTATTTGGGCTTCAGTAGCGAAAATCGAAGAATCAATTCCTGCTCAGGGCAAACTCGAACCACAGGGAGCAGTTAAGGAAGTGCGTATTCCTGCTAATGGTCTACTTAAGGAGGTATTAATCAAAGATGGACAGAAAGTCAAGGAAGGCGAAGTATTATTGCGGATTGATGCAACTGTAGCGAAGTCTCAGCTTGAATCCTTGCAAAAACTCCGCAAAAATCTCCAGCAGGAAAGCCAGTTTTATCGAGAAGTTATCAATGGCAAAGCCGCAGAAATTGATGGAGCAAAAGTGAGTGTTGTCCCTGTGGAATTTTTTGCCCTAGCTCGAAATCGTGAAGCATTAATGACGGAAATGCAACTATATCGAATGCAAGTCAATGGTGGTGGCGCAAATCTGACAGGTGATCAACAGGATCGGCTGATTGCGTCAAGGGCAGAACTAGGCTCGCGATCGCAAGCGGCTGAGGCGAATATTAATCAGTCACTCGAACAATTAAATCAAACACGAATTAATCGCGCCAGCAGAGCAAATGCCTTGGCGATTGATACCAAAATTCTGAATGATCTAGAAATTGCCGTTAAAGAAGGAGCAATCTCCCGTGTTCAATACCTCAAACAACAACAACAGGTAATCGCTACGGAGTCAGAAATTCGGCAGTTAGCACGGGAGGAGATGAGGATTCAGGCTGCGATCGCGGAGGGACAAGCCCGACTGAATAATACCTTTGACATTACCCGCAAAGAGTTGACTAGCCAAATTGCCGACAATACAAAACGCATTGCTGAAATCGATAGTCAATTTACTAAAGCCTTGGTGGACAATACCAAGAGACTTGCAGAAGTAGAAGGTCAAATTAAACAAGCAGAAGTATTACTAAAAAACCAAGAACTCCTTGCCCCTGCATCAGGTACAGTATTTGAACTGAAAGCAGGGCTTGGCTATGTTGCTAACCCCAATGCTGGAGAAGTAGTGTTAAAAATTGTGCCTGACGATCTCCTCGTAGTGAAAGTATTTATTAGCAATCAAGACATTGGATTTGTCAAAGAAGGAATGGCTGTAGATGTCAGAATTGACTCTTTCCCTTTTACTGAGTTTGGTGATGTGAAGGGGAAATTAATCTCGATTGGTTCTGATGCTTTACCACCTGACCAAACCAATCCGACCTATCGATTTCCTGCAAAGGTGCAGCTTGAGAAACAATTCCTAGAGACTAATGGACGCAGAATTAATTTGCAGTCGGGAATGTCACTAACGGCAAATATCAAAATTCGCGATCGCACAATTATGAGTTTATTTACAGATTTCCTTGTCTCAAATACCGAAAAACTTAAATTTGTCCGTTAATTACACTCAAAAAAACAAAAAATTAAACAGTAAAAGCCTTGTAATACAAGGTTTTTACTGTTTAAAAAGGTCAATTTGTCACGAACTGATTTTGCCTTAGATACTCTTAAAGTTAGAGATTCCTAGAGAATTGGCTTGGATACCTGTTAGGGTCGCCAGCAATTCGCCGTTAGTTAAGCTAATTAGAGTATCTTTCTGTTGATTGCCAATGCCTTGTTGAATCGTAAGTTGAGTAAAGTCCAGCCCAGCCGTTAATCCTAGAAAATCTTGAGCGATCGCAAAGTCTTTGATGATATCAGCACCACTACCTACAGCTACAGCAAAGGTATCTCGACCTTGACCGCCAAAAAGGATGTCATTCCCAAGTCCGCCGTAGAGGATATCGTCGCCTTTGCCACCCAAGAGGGTGTCATTGCCGAGGTCTCCAACTAGCAAATCATTTCCAGCGTTACCAGTCAGGTAATCATTACCTTCACCGCCCCAGAGGTTGTCATTACCTGCACCACCATCTAAGCGATCGTTGCCTGCATAACCCCAGAGGTTATCATTACCGTCACCACCAAATAGATTGTCATTACCAGCACCTGCGAGAAGTTGATCATCACCAGTACCGCCATCCAAGATGTCATCACCTGAGCCAGCATTGAGAATGTCATTACCATCCTCTCCATAAAGCTCATTATTTCCATCTCCAGCATCTAAGCGATCGTCACCATAACCACCATCTAAATGATCATCACCAAGTCCTCCTAGTAGATAGTCATTACCATCTTCGCCATTGAGATAATCATTGCCATCCTCGCCATTGAGAATGTCATTGCCAAGTCCTCCAAATAGACTATCGTTGCCAGCACCTGCGAAGAGTTGATCATCACCAAGACCTCCACCTAAACTGTCATCACCTGCACCTGCAATGAGAAGATCATTGCCATCTTCACCATAAAGGGAGTTGTTGCCAGAGCCACCATCTAGGCGATCGTCACCAATATCACCCCATAGGTAGTCATCATCATTACCACCATTGAGAATGTCATTACCAGCATTGCCATTGAGATAGTCGTTACCATCACCGCCATCGAGATAGTCATTACCATCATCACCTGTTAGACAATCATTACCGATCGCGCCAAAGAGATTGTCATTACCAAGCCCGCCGCTTAGCTCGTCATCGCCAGTACCTCCATCTAAATAGTCGTTCCCCGCATCACCGTGAAGATGATCATATCCATCACCACCATTGAGCAGGTCATCGCCATTACCTCCAATAAGAAGGTCATCTCCAGCCAATCCATCAAGAGAATCATTGCCCTCTAAACCAATGAGATTGTTGTTGAATTTATCTCCTTCTAAGGTGTCATTAAATTGAGAACCTTCGAGATTTTCGATACTTTGGAAAATGTCATCGATCGCATCACCGAGCGTGATAAAGCTAGGATTTTGGCTGCTAAGTTGGAGGCTCACAGCAACGGCGGAAGATGCATTACGGTAAGAAGCAGTATCATTGCCTTTGCCTCCATTGAGAATGTCAGCACCAGCACCACCAATGAGAATGTCATCTCCTGCTAAGCCAATCAGGGTGTCATCTCCTGCTAAGCCGATCAGGGTGTTATCAAAGCGATCTCCTTTCAAGAAATCATCAAACTGTGAACCTTCGAGATTCTCAATATTGGTGAGGGTATCGCCATCGGCATCACCTAACCAACCATAGCCATCTTGGATACTGACGGCAACTGCGGAAGTTGCATCGTGATATGAGGCGATGTCACTACCCCTTCCACCATCAAGATGATCGCAATCAACACCACCAATGAGTTTGTCATTGCCATTACCACCGTAAATGGTGTCATGCCCCTCACTTCCATAGAGTTCATCATCGCCATCATCACCTGCGATGAAGTCATTACCATCATCACCTGTGATGAAGTCTTCGCCATCACCACCTGATAGGCGATCGTCACCATTACCGCCTGCGATAAAGTCATCACCAGCATTGCCTGCAATTTCATCATGTCCATTTTCACCAAAGATGGTGTCATCACCTTCGTTGCCAAATAGGGTGTCATTGCCACAACCGCCATCGATCAGGTCATCGCCAGTACCGCCCTTGATCGTGTCGTTACCAGAATTACCTTGGAGATTGTCTTCACCTGCATCACCAAAGATGGTGTCATTTCCTTCGTCTCCATAAATGCTGTCATAACCATCACCGCCAGAAAGGGTGTCGTTGTCATTACCACCAGAGATAGTGTCGTTACCTTCGTTACCAAAGATAATGTCGCGACCATTTTCACCAAAGATGGAGTCATCGCCTTCGTTGCCAGAAAGGGTGTCGTTGCCACAACCGCCATCGATCAGGTCATTCCCAGTACCACCCTTGATCGTGTCGTTACCTGAATTGCCTTGGAGATTGTCGTCACCTGCATCACCAAAGATATTATCGTCGCCGCGATCGCCAGTAATGATGTCATTATCATCACCACCAGAAATGGTGTCGTTGTCGTCACCACCAGAAATGATGTCGTTACCTTCGTTACCAAAGATAATGTCGCGACCATTTTCACCAAAGATGGAGTCATCGCCTTCGTTGCCAGAAAGGTTGTCGTTGCCACAACCGCCATCGATTAGGTCATTCCCAGTACCACCCTTGATCGTGTCGTTACCTGAATTGCCTTGGAGATTGTCGTCACCTGCATCACCAAAGATATTATCGTTGCCGCGATCGCCAGCGATAATGTCATTGCCATCACCACCAGAAATGGTGTCGTTATCTTCTCCACCAGAAATGATGTCGTTACCTTCATTCCCAAAGATGGTGTCGCTGCCATTTTCACCAAAGATAGTGTCATCGCCTTCGTTGCCAGAAAGGTTGTCGTTGCCACAACCGCCATCGATTAGGTCATTCCCAGTACCACCCTTGATGGTGTCGTTACCTGAATTGCCTTGGAGATTGTCATCACCTGCATCACCAAAGATAGTGTCATTACCATCCTCACCAGCGATGATGTCATTGCCATCACCACCAGAAATGGTGTCGTTATCTTCTCCACCATAAATAGTGTCGTTACCTTCATTGCCAAAGATATTGTCACGACCATCTTGACCAAAGATGATGTCATCGCCTTCATTGCCAGAGAGTGTATCGTTACCGCAACCGCCATCGATGAGGTCATTGCCAGTACCGCCCTTGATGGTGTCGTTACCAGAATTGCCTTGGAGATCGTCATCACCTGCATCACCAAAGATATTATCGTCGCCGAGATCGCCAGAAATGATGTCATTATCATCACCACCAGAAATGGTGTCGTTGTCATCACCGCCAGAAATGATGTCGTTACCTTCATTCCCAAAGATATTGTCGCTGCCATCTTCTCCAAAGATATTGTCATCGCCTTCGTTGCCTTGAATGGTGTCGTTCCCATGACCGCCGCTAATCCAGTCATTGCCAGTACCGCCTTGGATATCGTCATTGCCAGATCCGCCATAGATCTCGTCATCGCCTGCATCGCCTGTGATGGTGTCGTCGCCAGCATCGCCAAAAATCAAGTCATTGCCATCACCACCAGAAATGGTGTCGTTATCTTCACCACCAGAAATGAGGTCATTACCAGCATTGCCACTGATGATGTCTTTGCCAGCATTGCCTTGGATGTCATCATCACCAGCATCGCCTTGGATTGTGTCATCACCAGCATCACCAACTATTACATCATCACCAATGCCGCCCCAAATTAGGTCGTTACCATTACCGCCACTGATAAAGTCGTTGCCATCATCGCCATAGATGGTGTCGTTGCCACTATCGCCATAAATCTCATCAGCGCCTTCGTTGCCATTGATGATGTCGTTGCCACTACCGCCACTGATCAGGTCATCACCAGTGCCACTGAGGATGGTGTCATCTCCAGAGTTGCCGTAAATCTCGTCATCACCTGCGTCACCTGCGATTACATCATCACCCGCATCACCGACAATCCGATCGTCGCCAATACCGCCAGAAATTAGGTCGTTACCGTTGCCACCACTGATGAAGTCGTTGCCTTCATCACCTGAGATTGTGTCGTTGCCGTTGTCACCATAAAGGTCATCATTGCCTTCGTTGCCAAAGATGGTGTCGTTGTCATCACCACTGCTAATCCAGTCATTACCAGCACCGCCACTGATAATGTCGAGTCCAGAGTTGCCGTAAATCTCATCATCACCTGCGTCACCTGCGATTACATCATCACCCGTATCACCTGTGATGTAATCGTTGCCATCGCCACCAGAAATGCGATCGTTGTCATTACCGCCACTGATGAAGTCATCACCTTCGTTGCCTTGGATGTTGTCAGTGCCTGCATCGCCATAAATTTCATCGTTGCCTGCATCACCAAAGATTATGTCGGCATCGCTACCGCCATTGATGAAGTCGTTGCCGTCGTTACCATTGATGGTGTCATCACCTGCATCGCCGTAGATTTCATCGTTGCCTTCATTACCTTGAATGAAGTCACCATCATCACCGCCACTAATGAAGTCGCGTCCTTCATTACCTTGAATGATGTCAATCCCTGCATCAGCATAGATGGTGTCTCTGCCTTCGTTCCCAAAGATGGTGTCGTTGCCAATGCCGCCACTGATGAAGTCTCGACCTGCATTGCCATTGATGGTGTCAGAACCCGCATCACCATAGATCTCATCGTTTCCTTCATTACCTTGGATGATGTCGTTGTCATCACCGCCACTGATGAAGTCGTTTCCTTCATTGCCTTGGATGGTATCAATACCAGCATCACCATAAATAGTGTCGTCTTCAGTTTCGCCAAAGATGGTGTCATTGCCAGTGCCGCCACTGATGAAATCATATCCTGCACCTCCGTGAAGGATGTCGTTACCAGCATCTCCCCAGATATTGTCGTTGCCATAGCCACTGTCACCAAACACAATGTCATCGCCACCACCTGCATGGATGTCATCATCACCATCACCTCCTCGGATGTAGTCAGCATCTCCTGCATCGGGGTTGCTTTCTAAATCACCCCAAATGGTATCTGTACCTTGGTTGCCATAGATGATGTCTTTGCCAAGTCCACCAATAATTGTGTCATTTCCAAACTCGCCATAGAGTTTGTCGTCACCGCCGCCGCCATTAATGGAGTCATTGCCATCGCCACCAGTAATAGTGTTCGCGTTAAGATCACCTGTCAGGCTGTCGTCATATTCAGAGCCAACAATGTTCTCAATATTGAATAGAAGATCGTTGTCGTTCCATCCATCGGTGGCTCTACCTGTTTCGAGGTTAACGGTTACGCCATCAGGATCGTAGCGATAGCTAACGGTGTCAATGCCAATACCACCATCGAGGTTGTCGTTACCAGCACCACCAACGATTAGGTCATCACCAGCTAAGGCTTGGATGAGGTTGTTCTTCTCGTTGCCAATGAGAATGTCATTAAAGGGAGTGCCGATGATGTTCTCGATATTTCGCAAGGTGTCGGTATTGCCAAATCCGTCGTAGGCTTTACCTGCGTTGATATCAAAGTCTGATTCCAGATCGATGTAATAACTGTCAGGATTCTGATCGTTGATTGATTGGTTATAACGCAGTATGCGATCGTGGCTATAGTCGGTGCTTTCGTTAATGTTAACAACGACTCCACTGGGGGAGTATTGATAGCTGATAGTGTCAACACCTCTACCACCACTGAGCAAATCATCTCCTGCATCACCTACAAGGAAGTCATTTCCATTGCCACCATAAATTTGATCATTACCTAAACCCCCATAGATAGTATCAGCACCATTATCGCCAGTAATAAAGTCATTACCTACATCACCAGTAATGAAGTCGTTGCCAGCTCCACCAGAGATAATGTCATTGCCGTTACCGCCACTAATAGTGTCGTTGCCATCATTACCTTGAATATTGTCATCACCATTATCGCCAGAAATAATGTCATCACCTGCATCACCAGTGATCAGGTCATTGCCATCACCACCATAAATTAGGTCGTTGTCGTTACCTCCACTGATGGTGTCATTGCCATCATTACCTTGAATGATGTCATCGCCATTATCGCCAGAAACAATGTCATCACCTGCATCACCAGTGATCAGGTCGTTGCCATCACCACCATAAAGTTCGTCATCACCACCCCAACCATTTAGAGTGTCATTACCTGTACCGCCGTAGAGATAGTCCTTAGCATTATCTTCCTTACCTCCATCTAAGAGATCATTTCCATCTTCACCATAGAGATAATCCGTATCATGCTGACCATAGAGCTTATCATCACCAGTACCACCATAAAGGGTGTCTTGTCCTGTAAAGCCCCAAAGTATATCATTGCCACTCTCACCACGAAGATCGTCATCACCACCCCAGCCGCTTAAGATGTCATCACCCGCACCGCCATAGAGATAGTCCTTAGCATTATCTTCATTACCTCCATCTAAAAGATCATTTCCATCTTCACCATAGAGATAATCTGTACCTTGCTGACCATAAAGCTTGTCGTCACCAGCACCAGCATAAATGGTGTCGTTGTCCTCAGCACCCATGATTCTATTCTTGAATGAATTTCCGTAAAGGATGTCATTACCAGCTTCACCATATAGATTCTCATCACCCGCAGATTCAGGCAAGTCAAGAATATCATCTCCAGCAGTTCCTACATTTGGATAAATGGCATTAAATGGGATCTCGACAGAAATCTTATTAAATGTTGGAGATGCACCATTGTTGAATTTTGCGTACAGATCATTAAAAGGGATGCTGAAATCCAACTTGGGAATGCCCAACGCGTCGAGAATATCAATGCGACGACTCAATCCATCAATAACGATTTCAGGCAGATCAATCAGGTTAATACTTGCACTGATATTCTTCAGTATAGGATTGCTGAAGATGGTACTACCAAAGTTTACTTTTGCATTAACCCTCCCAATATCTACGTTAAACTTTGTTTCTAAATCTAATGCAAAGTTGGGCTTAAAGAAAATATCTGGATTCAGTTCAAATGTAACATCCATCTTGGAATCATTGTCTAGATCCTTGGCAAGTAATTCATCAAGCTCAGAGTATGGTGTGGCAACATCCAAAAATTCACCACCAGTTATTTTGGGTTCAGTGTTTCTAATTCCTAACTCAAGTTCATAAATCCCGCTAACTGTACTAATCAGTTCTATCGGCAGCAGCCTGTATCCAAAATCAAATGGTCCAGCTTTTATATCTTGGGCAAGAAATGATAGCTGCGGTATTTTTGCTAAAAGCTTATCAAAGTTCAGGGTAAGACTAGCTAGTTCATCTGGAAGAGATGGATCAGGATTAGGCTGACCAGGAAGAAGATCTTCAGGATCGGGAGGTCTTTGATTGCTAAGCTTGATAGAAAACTGGTCTTCTGTGGATGAGTTTTGTAAGCTAAAGTTAAAGTTAGGAAGCGCACTTGCTTTAAAAGTTGCCAACCCTCCAAATAGAGAAATTGTATTAACACTAACTGAAGGAGATAAAAAATCAACTTGTCCTGGCAACAAATTCACTTGTATTACAGGATTATTCAATGTATTTATGTTAACCATTCTGTGCAAAAAGCTTCCAGAGAAACCTCCAAAAATAGTCTGTTCTACACCCACTCCAGCAATACTCGCAGATGCAGTTAGCGAACCAATATTGTAGTTAAAAACGGCATCTAGGACTGCATAGGCTGAAGGAATAGTATAATTAAGCTTTGCATCAAAAATAGTTGTAAAGTTAAACTGAAGTTTTTTCCCAGAATCACTCGCGGTCAAAAGAGCTTGTAATGGCAGATCAAAATCTATTTCTCCTAAATTTAGACCTGCATATGCTTTAAAGCCTGCACTAAATGATCCTCCATTTAAATCTATTCCAGCCTTCAATCCTCCTTCGTCAAAGAAAGTTTTTTCAATGCCAGAATATCCTGTCTTGAAAACCAAATTGTCTTCAGAGCTATATTCATAAGAGTTCTGGATCTGTTTTCCAAAAAACTTGTCTATATAGTCAGATGTCTTAGCCTGAAAAGTATAACGGCCAAAATCGATTCCACTTGAATAAGTTTTCGTGCCAATTGACTGTTCAACAAATATGGGAGAACCACCCAAGTTTAAAACCTTAGAATCATCTTCTTGCTTCAGTGAAGCCAAAGTAGAAAGATCTAAATTTTGACCCAAAACTGTCGATGCAAAGATTGCTCCTTCATCCCCAACAGTATCCACAGCATTCACCTTCCAATCGACAGAATGCCCAACCTCCTCCAACAACACCGCCGCCAAAACCTGTGGATCACCCACATATTGAGACAAGAATCCTGTAGACAGATAGATCTCCCCAGCGGAACTAGCAAAAGCCGCATTAGCCCCTTGTAAATCCGAAGCAGATAACAACTTCAAATCAGGCAACTTCGAGAAATCACCAGCAATCCATTGGTCGCGCAAAGCACCCAACACACCGCGATCCAACGTTTTGCCAAACACAAACTCACTCTTATCAAAAAAGTCCTCCCGCTTCGCAAAATCTGTCAAGAAACCATACACAGATGCGATCGCCGCAGTCAACGAAGCTGAAGTAGAAGCATCAAGAGCAGGAGCAAGCTCGGCAAAAATTGAATTCAACATGATATGTGTCCCTATTGTTTCAAATAATTAAGCTAAAACGTCAAAAAAGCCAAAGCAAAGCCGATAACAAATAAGGCAAAAAATGCCTGTGATTTGTTTCCATATTTTTAATGTGACCAATTACAGAATTCGTATTTCAGAACTCGTAATTTTTTATTCTGTGAAGAGTAGTCAGTTTATGCACACACCGAGATATCGAAGCCATATTTTCTTATTCTGTGAAGGATAGTCAGTTTATGCACGCACTGAGATATCTGAGCTAGACAAAAGTTTCAAATCAGCCAACGGCGAAAAATTACGACTTACCCATTGGTCGCACACAAAAATCCTCTCGCTCCGCAAAATCCGACAAAAAGCCATACACAGATTGAATCGCATCATTTAACGAAGCGGAAATAGATGCATCAAGAGCAGGAGAAAGACCAGAAAAAATTGAAGTCAACATATAGCAATCCTAGGGTGATGGGATTAGTGGCGATCGCAGATTTTTAGAGAATGCGATCGCTGTTTGATGATGTAAGTGGCGATCGTAAAAAAAACACCTTGTCCATTGACGGACAGGGTGTTTTTTTGTAATTCCTAAGCTAATTCCTCATCAGACGTAGGGACTCCTATTTCTCATCTGAAAACATTCTAACTAAAGTTGAAAGTTGTAGGAGTGGAACCAGCTAGGATGTTGTCATTGATATTGCTAGAAGCAAATCCAGTGACTCCATTCAAGGTTAGCAGGAGCGAACCATTACCAAAATTACCGTTGCCAGTAACACCATCACCTAAACGGAACTGAGTGTTGCCACCAACAGTACGTACGTCAATGGCAGCGATGTTATTGAACTGGAGCAGATCGCCTCCAACTCCACGTAGGAATTGATTCACCACGTCGCTATCATCACCGAGGTTATAGACGACTCGATCCGTGGCTCCATCATTGAGACCGAGGAACAATGTGTCATTGCCAAATCCACCAACAAGTACATCTGCTCCTAAACCGCCAGTTAGAGAATCGTTACCGAATCCGCCACTGAGAATATTGTTGCCATCATTGCCTGTAATAACGTTATTGACGCTATTGCCAGTACCATTGATGTTTGCACTACCAGTTAGAGTCAAGTTCTCAAGGTTTTCTCCTAGAGTCCAAGACACATTGGATCTTACCAAGTCTGTACCTTGATTCAATTCCTCAGTAATTGAATCACCCAAGTTATCGATGATGTAAGTGTCATTGCCTAGACCACCAATGAGTGCATCTGCACCAACTCCACCATCAAGGATGTTGTTCCGACTGTTTCCAGTAATGATGTTATTAAGATCGTTACCAGTTCCATTAATCGTACTACCGCCTGTCAGCGTGAGGTTTTCCACATTGGCTTCCAAGGTGCGCGTGACACTTGAGAGAATAGTGTCAGTTCCCTCATTGGCTAGCTCGTTGACCACATCACCAACATTGTCCACAATGTAGGTGTCGTTACCAGCACCACCAGTTAGAGAATCTGCATTACTGCCACCATTGAGTATGTTGTTGCCGCTATTGCCAACGATCGCATTTTGTAGTCCATTACCAGTACCGTTGATATCGCTGTTGCCAGTGAGAGTTAGATTCTCAAGAGTGCTACCAGCAAAAGTCCAGTCAATACTCGAAAGAACGGTATCAGTTCCAGATGAATCAGAGATAGTGTCATTGATGTTATCAACAATGTAAGTATCATTGCCCGCTCCACCAATTAAGATGTCTGCTCCTAAACCACCATCTAGGATATCGTTACCAAATTCACCACGAAGAGTGTTATTGCCGCTGTTACCAGTGATGATGTCGTTCCCGAATCCGCCTGTGACGTTCTCGATATTTGCGATCGCTGTAAAGCCAGATGCCACACCAGTGTTTAGGTTGATAGTTAAGTCGGCTGTAGTTGAACCATAGAAAAGGGTGTCGATACCACCTAGTAGGTCAACAGTTACCGATTCAACGTTGGTTACTGTCCCACCTGCAATTATTGAAACTGGCGTTCCATTGAAAACTACACTCAGAGATTCGGAATTATCTGTACCGAGAATATTCAAGGTATCGTTACCAGCACCACCATCAACGATATCTTTGCCATCACCAATGGTATAGCGGAAGATATCATCACCATCAAGACCATTCAGAATATCGTTGTTGCCAAGTCCAGCAATGATGTCCTGACCGTTAGTGCCTGTGAAAGCATTGACACTTGAAGTACCGACATAAAAGTCACCAGTGACGATGGTTGGCGCTGAGGTAAGAGTTTCCACTGTACCTTGGTCATCGGTGTAGCTCATTACCACACGCAATTGGCGATTGACCTGAGCTTGAGTGGGGGTGAAGGTGCTGTTGGTCGCGCCTACGATGTTGGTGAATGTTACACCACCGCCAACATCTGATTGTTGCCACTGATAGTTAAAGACAGCGTTAGTTAAACCATCAACATCTGTGAATAAGTTGCTAGCAACAAGGGTTTGGGTCTCTGTTGGTGTGGTGTCTGAAATCGATACCGTGCCGACTGGTGCATCGTTGACCGCAGCGATCGCAATGGTTTGGGTTGCAGCAATTGAGCCGCCCTTTCCATCGACAACGTTGTAGCTCAAGTTAACCGTGCCATTGAAGTTAGCATTGGGGGTGAAACTGTAGGTGCGATCGCGGTTGTCAATTAAAGTGCCATTGGTAGCAGTTAGGCCAGATACAGAAAGGACATCGCCATTCGCATCGGTAAAGCCAGCTAGTAGATCAGCCGCTAAGATCTTATAGGTTGTGTCTTCTTTACCAGCAGCAAGAGTTGCAGGTGTACCTGTCAGAACTGGAGCATTATTGACATCATCATTGAGAATTGTCAAAACTGCCTTGGGTTGATTGATCCCGATTAATGTTCCAGAACTAGGATTTTTGAGACTCAAGTTGATGGTTTCATTACCTTCAGGATTGGTATCTCCCACAATTGGAATCTGCACATCCTTAAAGGTTTCACCAGCAGCAAAGGTTACCGTAATGGGCTTGTTGTTGTAGTCCAACAAGGAAGCCTTGTAAGTATCAGGATTGAAGAAAGCTAACAGTTGTCCGCCTTCATAGAGTTCCCCTGGAATACTGTAGTGAGCCTGAACATCGAGCAAGAACCAACCTGCACCGAGAATATCTTGAGCATCAATAATGCCCGATGATTCTTCGTCGCGAGTCAAGAAATTAGCAGCTCCAGGTACAAATCGTGATGGATCGTGTTGAGCGATTTGGGTGAGTTTATCGGTGGCAATATCGTACTGCCAGATTTTGCCAAGGGCATCTTGCCCTCCAATATCTTCTTGGAGCAGGATATGCCCATAGCGATCGATGGTGAAGTTGTCAAACATCTTATGACCTTCTGTCCCATCAAGCACCATTTCTACAGTTCCACCTGACTCAGGATTTGTCGGATCGTCGAAACGCAGTCTCCAGAGACGGCTAGGTCCAGTAAAACTATTGGTGGTAGTGAAGTAGAAATCCTTGGGATTGGAAGGGTCCCATGCACCATCTTCAGGTCTAAGGAAGTTGGTCGCACCAGCAGCATTACTAGCGGTTTCCAGTGCTGCACCTGTTGTATTTTCAACGCTTCCTAAATCCGCTAGCGCAAACCTTGTCCCAGAAGCCAGAGTAGTAGCATTGGTTTCTGATGTTAGTCCATCTACTTTAATGCCAAACAACTTACCGTTGTTGAGTCCAGCCTTATCAATCTCAGTACCAGTGTTAGTTTTGTTCCCGACATAGAAGTAAACCTGACCACCAGTACTGTCATCCATCCCTGCAACGACAGTTTTGTCACTTGCAGTGATGCTGGCTACGGCATTTTCCCAACTGAATTTACCAAGGTAAGGCAATTGATAAGTAGTACCAGCATTTAAGCCTGTAGCAATATGACCAAAGGCGCGACTTTCAGGACCAGACTCCTCTCCATTTAAGAAGATGCGCTCTTGAGTCCCTAGCCCAGTGGCACTGTTATAGAAAGCAGAAACAGGGGCTAAATCCGCAGAACAGAATCGAGAGAAAGCAGTTGTGCCTTGGACAAAGTTAGAACCATTCCAAGTATTGACATTTTGAATTAGGTCGTCACCACTCACAACTGAAAGATCGGACTTGTTAATTACCCACTTGGAGACAAATGCGCCTTTAGAGCCATGATCGCGATTGACACCACCAGTATTGGGAATCTCATGATTCATCAAAACAGTAAATGTACCATCGCCATTGTCATAGGAACCAAGTCCGTCAGGAATACCCGCCATCCTATAGCCACCGATGCTATCACCTGCGGTCAAAATTGATGTGAAGCTGACACCTGCTGCCGTAGGAACTAGATAGGGAGTTGCAGAACTGCTAGCACCTTGGGTTTGAGCAAAAGTCGGCGGAATCACGCTGCCCGTTGCCGTACCATCATTCAATTGTAGTTCTACAGTACTTGTTCCCGATACATCGCCTGTTCTTGTGATGCGAACGGTTACCGTTGTGGAACCATTGCCTTCGGTAACTATGTAGTTAGCGCCACTGAAGTCGATCGCAGAAACAGGCAAGGTTTTGCTCAACTCAAGAATTCCTAGCTTCTCGGTTGGTGTATTGCCAGAAACATTGAAATCGTTGTCATTAATTAGAGCCAGTTGGTTGGGTCCAATCAGTGCTAGACCTTCTAGTTTTTCTACACCTGTGTAACCATATTGAGCGGCATTAGCGATCAGGCTCTTCGAGACAACATTAATGCCAGCGCTGGCGAGTTCGGCAGGAGTTAGCTGCTCGATCGCTGTTTTGCCTGCTGGGAAGGTAAAGCTAGCATTGTAGATATTGGTTGCTGCGCCCAAATCAATTTGATAAATCAATTTGTTGGAAGCAGAAGTCGCTAGGTCATCGCGTTCGACAACGGCGAATTTGCCATTCCCAAGGGAAACAGCATCGCCAAGTTTGTCGGTTTTGGCATTACCACTTGCAGAAATACTGTCTAGGAGATAAATGTATTCGCCAATTACAGCTTTGGAAACCGTGTCAAATTCCAAAATCCGCAAATTCCGTGAGTTTCTAGAAGTCGTATCGCCAGCATTATCAGGATTGTCGATCGCACTCTGAATAAAGGCATAAAGCTTGTTGCCTTCTAGAGCCACAGCTTCAAAGCCTCGATTATTGCGGCGTTGAGCGTAGACTGAGGGTAATGCTTCTGTACCGAAGGTTCCAGCAGGTGCATCAGGATTTGGTGCTGTTGCAGTACCTTGAGGGATGAAGCGATCGAGGAGTTTCCCATTCACATCAAAGTGATAAATAGCGGGACGGTATTCATCCACCATCCAGTAATCACCATTGGCGGCAACGGCAATTCCTTCTAAATCAGCACCCAAAGGATCGTTGGGCAGAACATTGCCATTGAGATCAACAGCAATTTCATCGGTATAGGCAGTTCCATTAGTTCCTGCTTGCAGGTTGGGCAATCCTGTTAAGGGAGTTGTACCATCGGGACGGAATAAACCAGTGCGATTAGTAATCGTGATTTCGCCAGTAGTGCGGTTAAGCTCAAAGCTGACGATTTCGGGTTGGAAGTTAGGCAAGTAAAAAGGTCTATTTGCTCCCGTTGGATCGCCATTGGGGCCGCGATCGGTGTTAGTGACAAACTTGAGATTGCCATTATCGGCGAGTCCTTGGAAGTACAAGCCAGAGAAGCCACCCAGTGAGATTTGTTGTCCATTAGAAGCTGTCCCCAAGGTTGGCAAGTTAGTAAACTCATAGTTGGTGACCTGTGTAAGCACCTGATCTTGGCGGACGCTGAGATTTTGGATGCGTGTATCAAGGTTAGCGGCAACATCCGTAGCATTGAAAGGATTAGTACTAAACTGATCACCGAGGTATTCGGCAAATGCGTCCTGCTCAGATCCTGCTGCGGCAAAAGTAAACTTTCCTGCTGCTAAAGCAAGCGCTGGGTCAACCACACCGTTACCATTGAGGTCAATCGATTCACCGCGTAAATCTACACGATTAGCGATCGCCGCATTGTCTCTCACAAATTTAGGGAATGGATAGTTATCACCACCAAGTCCACCTGTACTGCTTGTTCCTGCGAGGAAGTTCAAGGTCACCATGCGGAAGGTGCGGCTTGCATCGCCAACCAATACACCATCGCGAACAATTACATCCTTAATCGAGCCATCATCATTGAGTACGACCAGATTTTGAACTCGACTGCCTTGGGTGGTGACTTCGCCTGTACTACTATTAAAGGCGATCGCTGTTTTGGTGGGGTCAAAGCTAAATTTCAAGCCGCCAACTTGTGGGAACTGCCCAGGAGTACTACCAGGACGAGTCCCAGCCACAGCATGTTCGATTACCCACTGAAGTTGTTGCGCCGTAACCGTGATCAAGCTCAAACCATTATTAAACCGTAGGGAATTCTCAACATCCAACTGAGAGACATCACCAGTTTGTTTGTTTGGCGCAAGGGGATTGGGCTGCGTTGGTAGTTTCTGAATATCATCACTATTGACTGCACCAGATGATGCCGAAACTACGCCAATGTTGTCGCGGATGCCACCACCATTTTTTAGGGAAATGACAACGGTAGGATCGATTTGCTTAGCTAGCCAGAGGTTGGCATCAGCAGTGAGATTCCCAAAATTGGTTTCTTGAGTACGCACATCATCACGGGTTCCATTCAGGAATACGCTTGATTTGCCCACAATCAAATTGTCCTTCGTAGCAATGACATTGCGGATACCATCGGTGATTGCCACAACATTAGGATTCGCCACGTCTCTTGGATTTACATCAGTACCATAAACGCGATCGACACCTGCTTCATCCGTAGCATAGGCTCCATTGATGCTGCTATTGAGTGAGTTGACATTGAGAATGCCATTACTGTCAAACTCAGTGACTAAGCGACCAACATACTTGTAGTTCCCATCGGTATTCGCGACCAGCACAGGATTGCCATCGGCTCCAGTTCTCACAACTGGGTAAACACCATCGCTAGCATCACCCGATCGCAAAACATCATTACTATCTGACAGCAATGTGTTTGATCCACCTGCAAGGATAATATCCACATCACGTAAGCGAGGAGCAAGCTCATCGCGTTCAATGTTGAACTGCTGCATATGTGACAGCAAAATGATTTTATTGATACCTTGAGCCTTGAGAATATTTACCGTAGCTTGAATCTCGGCGGCTAGAGCATCGTAATCAGTCGGATTAGATGGCGAGATTCCAATACTGCCACTAGAAGAAATATTCGCCAAGGTGGGAGTTGTTGCACCGACAATACCGATTCTCTGATCGTCAGCATTTCCTGCAACTCCATCATTACCCGCTAAGGTAATTACGGTACTCTTCGCCAATTTACCCTTGATGGTACTGGCTTCGGCAGTGGTTTGATTGGTAGCTAGGTCTGATGTACCTAGGTTTCCCGCAGTAATTTCGGGACTGAAGTTCAGGTTGGTGCTGAGATAGGGGAACGCTGTGCCAGGATTACCGCTGCCCGTGCGGATAACGTCGCGAACTTGCCTTACTCCCAAATCAAACTCGTGATTAC
Organism: Pseudanabaena sp. BC1403; assembly: GCF_002914585.1. Classification (NCBI taxonomy): domain Bacteria; kingdom Bacillati; phylum Cyanobacteriota; class Cyanophyceae; order Pseudanabaenales; family Pseudanabaenaceae; genus Pseudanabaena; species Pseudanabaena sp. BC1403. The sequence goes on along the minus strand of NZ_PDDM01000028.1, from coordinate 12,297 downwards.
CCAAGGCAGATGCTTGAATTCCAAAAGCATTGAGAATGCCAATGTCACCACGACCAATTACTGGCGCAGAGTTTGTTCCTAATCCGCCCACACCATTGAGACTAAGATCACTGGAAGCATTGAAAAAAGCACCAGGGATGTAATTGTCGCCAGAGGATAATGTCAGGGTATTTTGAGTGATACTACTTGGCAAGTTAGGATCAGTTCTTAAACGATTCAGAACCGCAGAAAATCTCACTGCATCATCGATCGCTGGAATTCCACCTTCAAAATCGGAAGCATGAAGAATTTGCATTCTGAAAGGCGCATTAGGATCGGGGATTGTTGGCAGATTAAACCTTGCCACAATAGGATCGTGGTCGCTAATTTGATCGGCAAACTCAGAGTTAATATGAACCACATCAAACCCATCGAGTTTGCTGCTGAGATTGTTGCTAGCTAGAATGTGATCCAATGTCTGTGCGTTGCCTTGGAAGTTGTAGGTATAGCGCTCGTTAGCTGGCAGAGTTTCGACTAAAGTATTCAACCCACTACTTTCCAAAATGCTGAGGGGACTAGAGAACTCGAAATCATTCAAGTCTCCTGCTACCACGACATTAGCATTGGGGTTGGTTGCCAACAGTCCTTGTACGAAGTCTTTGACGATGGTGGCTTGCTGGTTGCGTTGTACTTCGCTGTTTAGTGTCGGTGGTTGATTGGGTCCAAATAGAGGTTGATCGCCACCTTTGGAATTGAAGTGATTACCGATGACGGTTACTTCCTGTCCATTGAAGACAAATTTGCCCACGAGCGGTTTGCGGCTACTAGCGAAAGCGTCACCATCAGTCAGATTGCTATCGGTCAAGCGTTGTAATGAACCTTCAACAAAATTCACGCGATTGGGATTAAACAGGAACGCTACGCGGATATTGCCACCAGGCTCGCCACCATCTTGATTGTTGACTGGGTTAATTTGACGATATTCATAGGTAGGACCACCTGCGGCAGCGATCGCATTAATTAGCGTTTGCAGAGTTATATTTGCATCAACCATCCCATTGTTAGTTGCGCCATTGTTGTCCTGAATCTCTTCGAGATTAATGATGTCGGGGGACTTCATATTGGCGACAATTGCACTCGCGATCGCATTAAATGTCGTATCGCTTGGATCGAGGTTTTCCACATTGAAGGTTGCTACTGTCAATTGTGTAGCACTACTCGTAAGGTTGGTGACCTCTTTTTGTAAAGTCGATGGTTGTACTACCGTTGGCGCAGATGAAACCAAAACTTCGTAGTTATTGAAGTCGTAGTTGACTACACCTGTAATCGAGCCAAACTGAGCGCCGACATTCACATCAGGCAATAATATAGAGGAATTGTTTAGATCGTCGATTTGAATTCGCTCTGGATTGAAGTCGCTCGCTGTAATCAAGCTGCTGCTTCGGCTAGTGCGACTGGTAGCATTAGCACCATTGTCTGCTAATACCCAGATTTCTTCGGATGTGCCAAATTTTGCCGTGGGTGAGGTCGCAACTGGATTATTTACCTGAACCAACATACCTTCAAGACTTTCGTAAAAGTCGATGCCATCTTGAGCGGGATCGAAGACTGTGCCAGCATTTTCCACATTGCCGCTAGCAGCATCATTGGAAATAATCTGGGTGGGAATTGTGCGTCCGCCATTGCCAAGAATCGTTGCTGCGGGTAAAGCATTGCCGATGGAAAGCTTTGTAATTACTGGGCTGACAATTTGAGTGACAGTAAGGTTGTTAGCTGAACCTCCAGGACGAAACTCAGATACGGTTCCGTTAACTAGTAAAGAATCTCCTACAAGTACAGTTGGAGCAGAAGATGTAAATACAAAAATGCCTTCAGAAGTAGCATCATTCGCATCGGGATTGGGGTCTTGCAAGTAGAAACCATTTGATGCGATCGCGGTGACGATACCTTCAACACCTGTCACTGCTTGCCCCGCATAGGTGGAAATATGTCCCGCACCTTGAATGTCGTGAATACGCACACTGGGCACAACTACAACATCGTTGTCGGTGATGGTGAGATTTAAAGAAGTAGTGCTACCCAAAGCAATTCCTGAAGATGGATTGCTAATGCTTAATATGGCAGTTTCTGTGCCTTCAGCCAAGACATCATCTACTACTGTAAAAGTGATAGATCCTGTGGTAGCTCCATTTGCAATCGTGATGACATTATTACTGAGCGTATAGTCACCTGTAGTAATACCAAGTCCATTCACAGCAACGGTAACATTTTGATCTCCAGTAACTGCATTAGAAGCGGTAGCAGTGACAGTGATTACAGTTTGACCTGCTTCTGACCCACTGCTGGAACTCACAGACAGGTTAACTGTAGGAAGGTCAGTAGCGATCGCAAAATTTGTTGTATTGGGAACAGTCGCAGTGTAAATACCATCAGTTTGATCGACTGTCCAGTTAGCAGCATTAAAGACTAGGGATTTGTAGTTTGCGATGCTGGATTGCCCAGCCCTAGCGCCAGCATATTCACCATAGTCAGCACTTGTTCTTAATAGTATTGCGTTAACTCCAACTGTCAATCCTGCATTTGTAATTGGATCGCCTGAGGTTACTGTGTCTCCCGTCGATACAGCAGTTAAGATTTTAGTGGGAGCACTCGCACTTGAACCGAGAAAAGCATAGATAACATCGCCACTAGCAGAGAGTCCATAATTCGCACTGCCAGAGACTGTAGCTCGCGAGAGCGTTCCGACTGAAGCGGCAAGTGAAGTTGCATTGTCAACTGCGCTAAAACGTATCACTGTTCCAGCACTTATCAAACTAGATCCTGATGTCCACTGAAAATAAGATTCACCAGTGTTAAATGCTGTCGGGCTAATAGCTTCGTTGTCAGTGAAATAAACGGTTGTATTTGGGTCTATGTCAACAAACGTGACAATTGACCATCCATCTTCATCAGCGTTAAAAGATACAAATGCAATATCGCCAGAATTTAGTGCCATTTTTTGTTGCCTTGATCGATTTTAGGTAATAAGAGGGAATGATTATTGAATAGAGGATTGGCAAAGAATATGCATCTGTAAAAATGCAAAGTAAAACTGCATGATAATTACTTGTCGCGAGCACTTAGGGTTGCAGGCGTAATTATCAGGTGATTCTTTCTAATCGGTTTTAATACTTACGAGAAGATGCTTAAATCCTCGTAATTAAGGTCTTTTAGGATCAAGTCCAGCCATAGAAATGTTCTATTGATCTCCAGCGAAACACTTGCCCAACAGCAATATCAAGCATTAATGGGGAGCATTTCACCAGAGATAAAATTAAGATTTTGTAAGCACCTAGAACTTAACTATTTCACTGACACTTAAAACATATTTTTCTTGAACTCTAACTTTTTTTCCTTACTAAGCCTACAGGAAAGTTCTATAAGCTTGGGTTAAGATAACCATGTAATTTTGGTTAAGAAAAGGATAAATATAGATGTGATTAGGACATCCGTAATAGTCTATTGATTTGTCCCGTTTTCTCACTATTCAATCAATTAAGATAGTTCTTGAAATATCTTGTTTGACGGCAGCAATTCTCATTATAAAAATCAGTTTTTTGAAAGCCAGACTTAGGTGAGCTTTCAAAAAACTGATTTTGGTGTTTGCTGCACCTGTGGCGCTGCAAACACCAAAATCAGTTTAATAAGTAGATGACCATAATTAATTACAAACCCAAACCCGCAAGGTTTCGCCCCAACGGGGCGAAACCTTGCGGGTTTGACTGATTTACTCTGCACAGGTACTTACAGTAATTACCGATCAAACGAAACACAAGGTATTTTTTGAAAGTGTTGCTTCGCAACACTTTCAAAAAATACCTTGGTTTGGGTTTGAGCGCAAAGCGCTGTAATGAGAACTTCTGGTTAGACAGCCTGTCTTTTGACTACCTGATCAAATAACGTCATCATGTACTCAGACTAAAATTCAACTCGACTTTGCGGCTAAGCCGCGTAGGGCATCAGCTATCGCTTTGCCCTTATTTTTCGTGAATATTTAAGGAATAAATAACTATGAAACGCATTTTTTCTATTCTCGCGATCGCATTAACTATGTTTGTGAGTCTTGCTTTTGGGCAACCAGCATTTGCGGAAGTATCCGCAGGTGCAAAAATCTTTAACAATAACTGTGCGCAATGCCACGCAGGTGGGCGCAACAACGTAGTCGCCGCTAAGACTTTGAAGGCAGATGCATTGGAGAAGTATGGCAAGAATACCGTTGCAGCCATCGAACTCCAAGTTACCAAAGGCAAAGGAGCCATGCCTGCTTTTGGCAAGAAGCTCAGTGCTGAAGACATTACTTTAGTTGCTAACTATGTGCTTGATCAATCCAATGCTGGTTGGGCTAAATAGGAATTGATTTCTTGTTGAATGACCGTGATTGGCGAAAGGCTTTAGTGCGCTGCCAGTCACGGTTACATTATTTTTTAAGGAAAGCGATCGCATGATTAACTCATATTGCAACAAAATCCCATCCAGATTTGCGGCTAAAGTCGCTGTCTTGCTATCTTGTGTCACACTTGCCACGATCTCTACTAATGCGGTAGCGATCGCCCAAACAGCAAAATCTAAGGCTACTTCTAGCATTCTCAATGTCAAGGGTGAACAAGTTGGCACGGCAACATTTACGCAAACTCCTTTAGGCGTGACGGTTTCTCTCGAAGTGCGAAATTTGGCAAAGGGAGAACATATGGTACATGTGCATGAAAATGGAAAATGTGACGCGCCAGACTTTAAGACATCGGGGAATCATTTTGCTCCAGCACATATGGATGATGCGCATGATCATGAGCATATGCACAACAAGCATGAAGAAGACAAACATAAACCTGCGGGGGATCTACCAAATATCATCGTCAAACAGGATGGTACTGGCTCTCTGACTGCACTATTGCCAGCATTAACCTTGGGCTCTGGCAAGAATTCGTTACTGAAGCAAGGCGGCACATCAATTTTGATCCATGCGGGTGCAAATGGGAAATCGACAATTCCCAATGTTGATTACAAAACCCGTATTGCCTGTGGGGTTATTAAGCCTTAAAGAAGAGATGATTTGCCGCGCTAGGCGCGGCAAATCATCTCTTCTTTAAGGCTTCTGAGATACAAATCTGTGCAAAAAACTTTTAAGGAATACTTAAACAATGTTGGAAATAGCTTCTATCTTATTAAATTTGAATTTATCAACTACGCCTAGCATAGATTCCCATTTAGATAAATCTTCATTACCTGTTCGCATTGCCCATGAAGTGAGAACTTCGCAAGAAGTTGGCGGCACAATTCATATCGAACCTAACGATCGCCCTATTGCTGGTAAAAAAACTACCATTTGGATCGCGCTCACTAAGCGCGGCGGCGAGATCATCCCTTACGGAAAATGTAATTGTCGTCTGGAAGTGAGATCGCTTAGCGATCGCAATATTAAATTTACAGTTGCTAATCCTTTGGCAATTATTGAACGCTATTTGGGATTGCCGAGTATGGAAGTGACATTTCCGCAAGTTGGTAGATATGAGCTTAAGTTAAGTGGTTCAGCAAGAGATGGGGAAGATTTCTCGCCGTTTGAATTAACTTTCACCACAAATGTAGGTAAATAATCAAAAAGTAAAGAAAAGCGGCGCGAAGCGCCGCTTTTCATTTAAATTAATTAGGTGGTATAGATACAGGTGGCTTCGGTTGAAGTGGCTGATTATCTCTAGATTTTTCCTTACTGCGAATATCGCGATTTTTCCAGCGTTCTTGTAATGCTTCCATATAAACGTAGAAAACAGGCGTGATGTAAAGTGTTAACATTTGCGAAAATACGAGACCACCAACTACAGCTAATCCCAAGGCGCGGCGAGATTCTGCGCCTGCTCCGAAACCAAGGGCGATTGGTAAGGTTCCCATCAGGGCTGCCATAGTTGTCATCATGATCGGGCGAAAGCGAACTAAACAAGCTTCGTAAATAGCATCATAGGGAGTGCTACCTTCTTTACGCGCCGCGATCGCAAAGTCAACCATCATGATCCCATTCTTTTTAACGATACCAACTAAGAGAATGATACCCACAAAAGCATAGACATTCAGTTCACTGCGAAAGATTAGTAGAGTAAGTAATGCGCCAAAACCTGCGGAGGGTAAGCTGGTGAGAATCGTAATTGGATGGATAAAACTCTCGTAGAGAATGCCGAGAATGATATAGATCACAAAGATCGCGGCAACTAGCAACCAACCTAAACCCTGTAGTGAATCTTGGAATGCTTGGGCTGTGCCTTGAAACTTCCCTGAAGTGGAAGCAGGGAGAATCTCGCGAGCCGATTGCTCGATTATTCCCACCACATCACTGAGAGAAACATTTGGCTTGAGATTGAAGGAAATTGTCACCGCAGGTAACTGTCCCGTATGATTTACCGATAAAGCGCCCACGGTCTGCTTGAAGGTCGCCACGGTACTGAGGGGAACTAATTGTCCATTATCCGATCGCACTGATAGCAGGTCAAGGGATTTCAAATCGGCTTGATATTCGGGGCTTAAGCCCATGATCACGGAATATTGATTGTCGGGAGTATAAATTGTGGAAACTTGACGGGTTCCATAGGCATAGGACAGCGCTGATTCGATTTGATTGGCAGTTAATCCTAATGCTGATGCGCGATCGCGATTAATGTCGATACTGACTTGAGGATTTTTAATTTGTAAATCACTGGTGACATCTTGAAGCGTATCTAGCGATCGCAGTTTTTTCTCTAGTTCGGGCGCATATTTATAAAGCTGATCGAGGTTTGTATCGGATAGGGTGTATTGATATAGAGCCTTAGATTGCTGTGCACCAATCCTGATTGTGGGCGGATTTTGCAAGAAGGCGCGAATACCTGCCACCTTTGCCATTTGGGGGCGAAGTTTTTGCACGATTTGATCAGCACTTAGCGATCGCTTACTGCGTTCCTTTAAACGCATAAATAAGCGTCCATTATTCCCCGATGCATTGGGACCTCCTGCGCCAACGGTGGAGTTAACGGCATCAATATTGGGATCTTTGCTGGCGATTTCGGCGAGTTGCGCTTGATGTTTTGCCATTTCTTCAAAGGAAATCCCTTGAATAGCCTCAGTAGAAGCAACAAGTTGACCGATATCATCATTGGGAATAAATCCTTTCGGCACAATCACAAATAGAAAAATAGTAGCAACTAAAATCGTCGCCGAAATCACCATCGTCACCCGATGATACTTTAACGATTTACGTAAGCTCCATTCATAAAAGCGTTGAAAGAATCCACCCTGATTTTCAAGATGTTCTAGTCCATGATGGGCTTGATTCCCATTCCCATTGCTAGAATTATGACTGGATTGCTGCTGATGATCGCTATGACTGAGAAAGCGGCTGCACAGCATGGGCGTAAGGCTGAGCGAAACAAATCCCGAAACGAGAATTGCTACGCTAATCGTGACTGCAAATTCTTGAAAGAGTCGTCCTAAAATGCCCCCCATAAATAGAATCGGAATGAATACCGCTACGAGCGAGATCGTCATCGACATGACCGTAAAGCCGATTTCCGTAGAACCATCGATCGCTGCTTGAAAGCGAGATTTACCCATTTCCAAATGTCGGACAATATTTTCTAGGACAACTACCGCATCATCAACGACAAAGCCTACGGATAAAGTAAGCGCCATTAAAGAGAGATTGTCGAGGGAATAGCCCAACTTGTACATAATCGCGAAAGTTGCCACCAGCGAGATCGGCAGGGCAATACTGGGAATCAAGGTTGCGGAAAAATTTCGTAAGAAGAGAAAGATCACCATTACCACTAGTCCGATCGACAAGAGCAAGCTAAACTGCACATCTTCCACAGAGGCTCGCACTGATTGGGAACGATCGTAGAGAATTTCCATGTCGATCGCCGCAGGGATTTGCGATCGCAAGGTTGGCAAAAGCTTCTCTAAGGTATCGACAATCGCGACAGTATTTGTCCCTGGTTGGCGTTGAATGGCAAGAATAATCGCTCTTGTGCCGTTATACCAACTCGCAAGGCGATCGTTTTCCACACTATCAAGGACTTGACCAACTTCATTTAAGCGAATTGGTGCGCCATTGCGATAAGCCACGATCAAAGGACGAAACGCTGCTGCATTCTCTAGACTGCCATTGGTATCAATGGTGAGCGTGCGATCCTGTCCATAGATTGTTCCTGTCGGTTGATTGGAATTTCCCTGTGCGATCGCTGTGGCAACTTCATCAATACCAATCCCCTTAGTTTGCAGAGATTGCGGATCGAGTTGGACACGCACTGCATATTTCTGAGAGCCAAATACCTGTACTTGGGCAACCCCATCCACAGTCGAAAGCCTTTGCGCCAAGAAGTTTTCAGCATAGCGATCGACTTCCGATAGAGTCAATACTTCCGACTTCAGCGCGATATATAAAATCGGTTGGTCGGCGGGATTTACTTTTCGATATTGCGGTGGACTGGGCATTGTCGGCGGCAATTGTCTTGCGGCTTTGGCGATCGCAGCTTGGACATCCTGCGAGGCTCCATCAATTTGACGATTGAGATTAAACTGCAATGTCACCTGTGTACTGCCAAGGGAACTGCTAGAAGTCATCGAGTCCAAACCTGCGATCGAGGAAAACTGCTGCTCCAAAGGTGTCGCCACCGAAGCCGCCATTGTCTCAGGACTAGCCCCTGGTAACGTCGCTGACACGCTAATCGTGGGAAAGTCCACGGTGGGTAAATCGCTAACGGGTAATAGACGATAGCTGATAATCCCAAAAAGTAGGATGCCGAGCATGATCAAGGTGGTCATCACGGGACGACGGATAAATGGCTGGGTAATGTTCATTTTTGCAAGTCCTTTGGCGATTCTTTTGGAGATTCTTTTTGTGGCTCCTTTTGTGGCTCTTTTACTTCCACCTTGGCGTTAGGCGATAGATTAAACTGACCATCAATCACCACTTTCTCATCTACTTTTAAACCTTCAGAAATCGCCACTTCATTACCTACCGTATTGCTTACTTTCACAGGACGGATTTCTACGGTGTTATCAGCTTTGACCACATAGACAAACTGTCCTTTCTGGCCTGTTTGCAGCGCTTGAGCAGGAACAGCGATCACATTAGTTTCTTCGGATAATTTCATTACCACATCAACGCGCTGGCCGGGGGCTAAGCGATCGTCTTTATTGGTGAAAGTCGCCTTTAACTGCACAGTTCCTGTTGTGGCATCGACCAAACTATCGATAAAAGTTAGTTCACCTTCAACGGGCTTTTTGTCGTTCGCTACAAAGGCTTGCACCTTGAGCTTGCCGCGCTTTTGATATTGCTTCACCTGAGATAGCGATCGCTCTGGAATTGTGAAAGTCACATAAATCGGCTTAATCTGACTAATCGTGACTAACGGCGCAGTATCATCAGCTTTAACCAAATTCCCTTGATTGACCTTGATACTGCTCACCCTGCCATCAATCGGCGCATAAATCGAAGTATAGGAAAGTTGTACCTTGGCATTGTCGATTAATGCTTCTCCTGCCGCCAGATTTGCTTTAGCCGCTTCGATATCCGCTTTAGTGGATTCTGCCGCCGCGATCGTTGTATCGATCGCACTATCTGACGCACTCATCGTTGATTGTGAAGCTTCGGCATTGGTGCGGAACTGATCCACCTGTGTACGGCTAATTGCGCCCTGAGCATAGAGACTTTCATAGCTTTTACGTTGCGTATTAGCAAACTGCATCTGCACTGAATCGCGATCGCGATTGGCTCTAGCTTGGGCAATAGTTGCCTCTGACTTCACTTGGTTGGCGATCGCCTGTTGTAATTGGGCTTCACTGCGAGCTTGATTAGCGATCGCTTGCTTTAACTGCGCTTCTAAGGGGCGCGGATCGATCTGAAATAGCAAATCGCCTTGCTTTACATCTTGTCCATCTTTAAAGCCAACCTCGATCAACTGTCCTCCGATCCGTGATTTCACGGATACGGTAGCTGATGCTTCCACTAAGCCAGTACTACGAATCTGCACAGGGAGAGTTTTCTGCACAACAGGTGCAACTGCCACAGGCACAGCAGGACGGAGCTCTTTGCCAGACTCAGCTTGGGATGTGCCACAAGCCGTGATCAAATTAGAGGTTCCCAGCGAAACCGATATTAATAGAAACGCAGAGAGGAGAGGATGCCGCATAGTTTTCAAGCGATCGTAATTATTTGAAGTCATACAGGTAAAAAAATTGTGAAGCTCTTTTTTGCCTGCTAAGTAGTTAGGCTCTAAACCCCAAAGAAGCTGATTTGCTCGCTTTGCGGGTGAATTAGCTTCTTTAGGGGTTGATTTTTACTTAAGCCGTAGTACTTATACATTCATGCTGTATTCTGATTGTTAACTTAGCTAACTATTAGTATTACTACATTACTATATCTCTAGAGTCAAGATGGATTCGTCACTTAATTCAATTTCTCCACAACTTTGCGCCGCAAGAGTTATGGATGTTGTCCCTACTGTGATGCGATGGATCTATACTGAGGTACGGCAGCAAGAATCAACTTGCCTGACCATTCCTCAGTTACGCGCCCTTGCTTTTCTGCAAATTAATGCAGGGACATCGCTCGTTGCTCTAGCTGAATATTTGGGTGTCACGAGTGCCTCAACTTCGACAATGGTTGAGCGATTGGTGCAAAAGGAATATGTAACTCGCGTTGAGCATCCAAAATCAAGGCGTAAGGTCGTTCTCAGCCTTACTGTTGCTGGTGAAGAGCATTTACAACAAGTACGACAAATAACTCGCGATCGCTTGGCTGATAAAATTGCCCATCTGCCTCCAGAGCATCTTGCTCATTTGCTCAACGGGCTTGAAGAACTTAGTCAAATATTTGTTTTTCGTGATTGCGCTGACGATTGACAAATAATCGGCTGAAGTTAGACTATAAATTAATAATGCTAGATTTATTGCTTGTTGCTGCTTTAGGATTTTTAGGGAGTTTTGGTCATTGTGTGGGCATGTGCGGCCCCTTGACTGTCGCTTTCTCGCTTTCAGGTAAAGAAAGCAACTCCAAAGATAGTTCTATAAATAATTCTAGAAGTTGGCAACAGCATTTGTATTTTCATGCATTGCTAAACATTGGCAGAATTTTTAGCTATGCGATCGCAGGGGCTTTTATTGGTGCGATCGGGTCGGTGCTAGTAGCGAGTGGACAATTTGCAGGAATTGAGAGCGATTTGCGGCGATGGTTGGCGGTTTTGACAGGGCTTCTATTGGTATGGATGGGAATTGTCCAGATCAAGCCTGAAGGTTTGCCCAATCTTCCCTTTCTCAATCCGATGGCATTGGTGGGACTGCACCAACGTCTTAGCAATGCGATGATGAAATTATCATTGCGTTCCCATCCACTTACACCTGCATTACTGGGGATGACATGGGGATTGATTCCCTGCGGATTTCTCTACACTGCTCAAATCAAAGCTGCGGAAACTAGCAATATGACGCAGGGTGCGCTAACGATGTTGGCGTTTGGATTGGGAACGTTGCCCTCAATGCTGGGTATTGGTGTATTTGCAGGTTTATTAAGTCGCGATCGCCGTAGTCAGTTATTTAGAATGGGTGGCTGGATTACGCTCACGATCGGCATCTTAACGCTATTACGCACTAGCGATATGGTGGATTATACAGGTCATGCAGGTTTAATTTTGCTAATACTTGCCCTCGCCGCTCGTCCTCTTAGTCAGATTTTTAAGTCTTGGTCAGCGTTAATGATCTATCGCCGTGCGATCGGTGTTGGTGCATTTATTCTCTCTCTTGCCCATGCTTTCCATAAAATTGAGCATACTTTTCAATGGAATTTCGATGCTTTATCCTTCATGATTCCGCAGCACCAAATCTCAATCTGGCTAGGTGCGATCGCGATCGCACTCATGACTCCCGCTGCCCTCACGAGTTCCGATTGGATGGTAAAGAAACTAGGTAAAGCTTGGCGCTATGTGCATTTGCTCTCGGTTCCCGCTTTGGTACTTGCATCAGTTCATACAATTGCGATCGGTTCTAATTATCTGGGTGCTGTAGAATGGACTCCCAAAAATTGGATTTTGACGATTTTATGTGGGGTAATTTCGGTGGGGACTTTGTTGATTAGGGTTTGGAGATTTAAAAACTAATTGCGATCGCTTAGTGTCGAACCATTCTAGACAATTAAAAGCCCCACCCTTGCTATGTCATTGGACTAATCTTTTTAAGCCCACATTCCGCTCCCAAAAAGAAGCGCAAAATAATTAGAATAGGAAAAAAGCAAGGATAGAAACAGGAGGGAGATATCAGAAACGA
>NZ_PDDM01000027.1 GCF_002914585.1 Pseudanabaena sp. BC1403 | reverse complement strand
TAAACCTGTCTCCTGTTCTGTTGTTCGTTAATTGTCTATCCTAAGATCCTCCATCTTTTGGCTTCTTTTTATTCATGCAACAACGCCATTAGAAAAAGCAATTTTGCCAAATGGACTCCATAAATCATCTCTAACCATCAAGCGCGATTGTAATTCTCTAACTACAGAAGTAATGACTCCAGAACTACGCTTTTGCCAATTCTGAGCATCCATAAATACTGTTAAGGTTGCTTCAAACTCCTCTTTAGTAAATGATTTCCAATGTGTTCCCTGCCATTCATACCAACCGATCGCAGGTCTAAAAGCCCATTTTTCTTTGAGGACTGTATAAGCCATGATTGCTTTGATATGAGTATCAGGTTCATCGAGAGAAAGAGAAAACTTTATCTCATCAGATCCTTCTTTTGTCTCAGCTTCATAAGGTGTTCGGGAAGATTCCTTTGCTAATAGTTTTAGTGCATCAATGCCATGTCTCACCACAAAGTCATCTAGTCCGTTCTTAGAGCCGTCAATCTCGTTTGGTAACAGCACTAGATAAGGTATAGCACCGTAGCTACTCAAAGAGTGCGCTCTTTTCGCTAATGCAATTTGGACTGGAATTTTCTCGATAATGTCTGAGTCAAAGCATTGGTTAACTCTACGATATTGCCACTTAATCTCTCTGAGTTCAGGCAAAACGCGAGACTCTTTTAATTCTCCTGTTCCATTGCGATCGCATCTATCTACCCATCCATCAACCCCACCAAAAGCGATCACCGCTAACCCATTAGCACATCCACAATCCCCCTTCTTTTCTCCCTCAGTTTCCCATAGATCTATCTTTGTTGATTTAGTTGCCTTTGCCCAATCAGGATATAGCCTTGAAAAATAGGGACGGCAACCTTCTCCCGTTGGACTTAGATACTTAGGGCTATCATCAGTTTTGCGATCGCCCCAATCAGGCTTAATCCGATAAAATTGCTGACCATCTTTTTTTAAATAAGGCTTCCCAGAAAGATCGCAATATTTCAAAATTAGCCCAGCGACATTACAACCCACAAGTTTTTGAGCAGTATCTCTATCAGCAGAAAAATGTCCTGCTATGTTCATTTGATCTAAAGACAAGCCCGAACTTGCTAGATCTGCTTGATGTTTTGGAGTCAGCATTATGCCCTCCTCTTGCCTTGATTAGAAGGAAGCGATCGCACATAGAAATCAATTGCTTTTTGATGATGCTCAGGCTGACTACGATTAGCCAACCAGTCCAAGATCAAGGACAAGTTATACAGCACACAGCGAGAGTTCACCCTTTGCCAGTGAATCCCCTCAATCCAAGCCCCCTGCAAGCGATATTTCTTGAATGTCGAGTTCGATAGTCCTGTTGCATTACACAAAGACTTCTTTGTACAAAATTGAGTATCCATAGACTTTTTTCATCCACTACAGATACTCATTCTTTAGCAAAGATCCTTTCTAGGAAAGGATGTCCAAACTGTTACGAATTGTTAAGGCTTCCATCTTGGCTTGACTCCTCCTTTAAAAATACCTTTTTCCACATAATGAGATTGTCTTTTATGTGATTTTAATTTTGGACTGCGATCGGCTTTGATATGCATTAGGCTCATCTTATCTATATAGTCTGAGTGTCTATCAAGATAAGGTTTAATTGATTCCAATTCTAAATCGCCCAACTTGTCAGCTATCGTTATTAACCTATTGAACCAAATAGCAGGAGATCTGGACTTGTCAATTAGTTCCCACATTTTTGCTTCCTCATCTGGCGTGATCTCATCTCTATGCTGTTTACGCTTTAACTTATCAATTTCACCTAGAGTTTTTGCGTGATATTGATAAAACGGTTCAAGATAGCAAATAAACTCTCCTTCCAGATCTTCTCGTATAATTTGGCAAAATAGTTCTATTTCGGAGCTAAATGGATATTTCCAATTTTTTTTCATGCTCTCTACAATTACTGTTTTATGAGTAGTAATCATCATCCAGAGATTCTTATACAAGTCTGTTTCTATCCATCTAAACTCATATGTGAATTGATCGATTTCATCAGCCTTTAGCAAGTTCAGTAATAGATCGCTATTCGCCCCTTTTTCAACTAGAAAGCATCTAGCTATCTCAATGCATTTATCTTTGCAATAAACCCATTCCTGTAAAATTCCATAGTGAAGATCTTGCCCACCTTCTAGAAGGTCAGTATCTGGCAAATTAGAGATAAAGTAAGCAACCTGCTCTAATTCAGTTCCTACTTCTGAACCTACATCTTTCCAATGGAAACGAGCATTACAACGTGTGTTGATACTAGTCTGTCCAATAAATTCAAAAGTTGCATAACAGTATCTTCCGTATCTTCCGTTTATTACTTGTGATTCCGATGATGATGTCATTACCTAGACCCGTGAATCAGTTATTACTGTTTGTTTTGCTTAATTTACAACTCTGGTACAGCAAGGCTATGCAAATGAGCAGCATAGTGACGGTAAGTAATCTCTGGAGAGTTACCAACCCACTTAGCTACATCTTTAACTTCGATATGAGCATCAAGACACAGCGTAATAAATGAGTGTCTGGTTTGATATGGTTTGCGATACTCAATCCCACAACTTTCTAAAACTTTGCGCCATGCCACATTTGCAAAGTTATTAACCCGAATAAATCCGCCTTCTTTTGCAGAGAAAACAAAGTCATTAGGTTTTGCCCCTTCAGACTTGTGTGCAGTCAAAATTTCTCGCAATTGATTGTTAATTGGAAAATCGCGTTTTTCTTGCGTCTTTAATCCATCTTTTACTGTAGGTTGATAGCCTTCACCAAAAACAACAGACTGTCTAAACTTAACGACACTGTTATCAAGATCAATATGTTTCCATTGCAGTCCGATCGCCTCACTAGGTCTGCAACCTGTAAAGAAGCAAAACTGGACATAGGCTGTGTAATAGCGATAGTGAGGATGCTTTGCAAAAGCCTCAATAATCAGGTCACGCTCTTCTCTTGTGAAGGGTGTAATGTCATTCTCTTCACCCCGTTGATTTTTAGGCAACTTGATCTCAGATGCCATATCTAAAAATGGGTTTTCAGTGATTAGTCCTGATTTCATGCCCCATTTACAACAAGCATTAAGTTGCACGATCAAGCGCTTAGCTGCATTAGGCGGCTTATTAGCAACGATCCAATCTCGAATCATTACAGAATCTTTTAAATTTTGTGATGGCAAAAGCGCGATCGCACGGGTAAATCCTGCGTATTGATTGCCAATAGTACTAGGCGAGGCGATCGGCTTTTTGAACTCCATATATTTATCCCATAATTCACCAAGATTTAGAGCCGTTTGACTATCCTTGATAGTCAAAGGTTTTAAATGAGTGGGGCGATATTTGTCTAATGTATAGTCAAATCTCTCAAGAACAATATCAGACTCGATCTCATGAGCCTTCGCCTCTGCAATTTTACGATTAATCTTAGTATCGGCAAGTCCAAGAGCCAAGTACTTCTGCTTGCCCTCAAACACCTGTCTTGGCAATCTAAGCCTTAGTCGTTCCCGAAATGACTCAACAGTAACTGTACCCCAGCTTTGACGGTTTTTAGGTGTGTACATAATCTTGACTATCAACTCGTTTGCTTATGAATATCATAGCAAATCTGATAGTCATTTGATAGTCAAAAACAAGCTAATTGTGTCTAAAAGTGTCTAACCGTGTAAGTGTTTACACGGTGTAATTTAGTCGTAGTGGCTTGTATTGGTTATCCAAGGTGTCGGAATCGAACCGACATATCAACGATTATGAGTCGTTTGCTTTACCAGTCAGCCAACCTTGGGCATATTGTGATTATAGACGTAAGTATTATATGCTATCAAGCAAGCTACCTTACAGGTTGCCTAATAGCAATTATTAGCTAAACAAGTTTGTGATGGCAACACCCCAACCCCAAAAGCGTCTCCACAAGAAAAAAAAGCCACCTAAGAAATTTAGACTAAGTTATAGTCTGATGCTCTTGTTTGGCATGATCATTGTGGGATCAGTGTCTGGACTAGTCGCTTTTAGTTTTGGAAAACAAGCATTAGAGGGCGTTAATCCTTCACCTGCGGGAATAAAATTGCCTAAGGCAAGTCCAGTCTCTAAACCTAAAGAGTCCCCAAAAGCATCACCCCAAAGTCAAACTGATGGTAAAACTTCTTTTCTCTTAGATGAAGCTGAAGTTATTGCTGAAATGCAAGCACGATCGCAGCAGGAATTAGGGGGGCTGACTCGACCAGCTTTTGTGGCAAAGGCAAATATTAGCGATCGCAAAAGAATATATACCAGAGTTGATCGCGCTTATAACTCAATGCGTGATCCCCTAGCGGTTTCTGCCGATGCTGACGATCGGATTTCGGCAAGAATTGCGGCTTTACGGCAGAGGGTCTATACCAGCAGTCGCTCCTACGAAAGTATCCTTGATCGATCTTATGCGAATGGTAGTAATAGTCCAGCTTTACTATCTACATCTGTAGAGATAAGTCCTATTCGTAGTCGTTGGGAAGACCGTGACACATCAGTATTAGGTAATCCTAGACAAGGTTCTGTCGATGTCATTCAGGCTGCACCACAGCCAACGGGTAGCTTTTTTATTCCCGCTCAACAAGCACCTAGCGCTTCCGAAGTAAATCGTCGTTAATTAACAAGAAGTGGCGCTTAGCGCCACTTCTTGTTAGCTAAAAGGGCTTGCGAAGCAAGCCCTTTTTATTATGTTGATCTTGATTGACGGTTAGAGCGAAATGAAAATCTTTGGGGGGAAAGATTGCCTGTCGCGATCGATTGTCTTGCTAGTTCGGCGCGTTCGCGTGATTTCGTCATCGCACTTGTGCCGCCAAAGGTTTCACGTAGAGTTAAATAATTTTGGATAATCAGCGCTTCATTATCAGTAGATCCTTGTGCGACTTGAGCAGGAGTTAGACGCGATCGCGAGATCGCATCAGCAACACAGGGAATCACATGGCTAGGACGGTTGACATGGTGATCGAGCAGGAGCGCCACCGCAAATTCTGAGCTCAGGATTTGGGAGAGGGTAAAGCCTTGCAAAGTTTGTGTAGGCGTAAAATAAAATCGATCAAGTCGTGAAATCGCGTGCACCACTTGGACTGATTGCACTAGCGCATCCATCCCTGCGATCGCAAACCGTAACGCCCAAAGCGGTTGTCGCATTAAGTTTTTATCAGCAGCACTAACTAGACGATTACCATTTAGGGACATCCAACCCGTGATCCCATCTAGAGAAGTCACATCCAAGCCAAACTGACCAAAATAGTATTGAAATTCAGATGGATAGCGCCTTTTGAGATTATTAAGTAATGCAGGTAGCTCGCCCTGTTGCTCAGCCGATCCCAATGTCCATTGGAATATCCCAAAACTTAAGTACTGGCTATCCCAAGTATTAATCGCATCAAGGCTGCCTTCATTTGCTGACGTTACCAGCATTACCTTGATTTCTGAAGGACTCATCTGCACCTGTTGCAATAGACCTGAGCCATAGGCGATAAAGTCGCGCAGTTTAAAAATACCTAGTCGATACAGTCCTAAATCCTTAGTTTTGGCAAATGGCTCTTGTTGTCCAGTATTTAATAATTTGGCAATTACATCACTGCCAACTGTGGTAAAGGAAATTGCAATTTTATTGGGTGGATAAACTCCCTGCAATGTATTCCTGACCATGGCGACTTCAGGATTTTGAGCGCTCGGTGGAGCAGCAACAGGAATCAGCAGTTTCTGCCCGATTTGTAAACTCGCAGGATTGGTAATGTTATTAATACGAGCAATCTCGCGCCAATCAGCATTTGCGCCCAAAAAACGTTTCGCGATCGCAGATAGGGTATCTCCAGCTTTAACAATATATTCCTGCATAGCTGTCTCACAAATCGAACGACTTAAACTCTACTGGTTTAAACAACATATTGCGATCAATTGCTGAAAAAACTTTATTATTTGCCCTGTCGGAATTTAAGCAATCAAATACCAACTTGGCAACATCAGCCCGATGGATAATCCCCGAAACTGTAGGATCTTCCGTAAGCACCGCATTTCCTGTGGCAAATTCTGACTTTAAGCCCCCAGGACGAATAATCGTATAGGTTAATCCACTCGCAACCAGATGCTGTTCTGCTTTTTCTTTCTCTTTGAGAATTGCACCCAAAGTTATCAAAACCTGAGGGGCTAACGCCACCACGCTATTGCCACTTCCAATCGAAGAAACCAGAATAAACTTCTTGACTCCTGTCTTTACCGCAGCATCAATCAGATTTTTATTGCCTTCACAGTCAGCCCGTTCACCGCGATCGCTTGGCAAGCCACCCATAGTCGTAATTACTACATCGATCGCATTTCCCTGTAGTGATGCTTCAACATCTGCATAGTTCAGGGCATCGCCAAACGCTACATTTGCACCTAGAGCTTCTAACTCAACTGCATAGGTAGGATTGCGGAGCAATACTTTTAAATTTACGGATGGTGGCTCATTCTCTAGCAATAGTTTGGCGATTTCACGCCCAACTCCACGACTAGAACCAGCTAAAAAAATATTTTGCATAAATTCCTATCAAAAAAGCTTTGCTTTGCAAAGCTTTTTTGATCTTGATTAAACTTTTGTGCGATCGGTAAAAATTTCATAACCAGTTTCAGTCACCAAAACAGTATGTTCAAACTGAGCCGAAAGTTGATTGTCTACGGTTACGGCTGTCCACTTATCAGCCAGAACCCTTACGCGCTTTGAACCAGCATTCAAAATTGGCTCGATCGCTAAAGTCATACCTGGGCGAAAGCGCACATTCGGTAATTGATGGGTACGGAAATTAAATACTGAAGGCTCTTCGTGTAGATTTCGCCCAACTCCATGACCAGTAAAATCTTCGACGATCGCAAAGCCATTTGCCTTAACATGATCCTCAATTGCCCCAGCCAAATCGAGCATACAATTACCAGGCTTTACCTGTTCAATCCCCTTAAACAAAGCTTCCTCAGCCACACGCATTAACTTAGCTGCCTTCTCACTGACATTGCCAATTGCTACCGTAATGCAAGAATCACCATGAAATCCATTTTTAAAAGCGCCAGTATCAATTTTGACTAGATCGCCAAGCTTAATCACTTTTCTAGCATTAGGTATGCCATGTACGACTTCATTATTAATGCTAGAGCAGATGCTAGCAGGAAAGCCGCAATAGCCCTTGAAACTAGGTACAGCACCCATCTCACGAATCCGCTTTTCCGCATGAGCATCAAGATCCATCGTGGTCATCCCAGGAGCAATGATCTCTGAAATTTCCTTGAGTACTGTCGCCACAATGCGAGATGATTCACGCATATAGTCCAACTCGCGTTGAGACTTAATTTCAATGCCTTTGGTTTGTTTAGGAGTTGATTGCTTTGAAGCTTTTTTGCTTTCTGCGCTCGGTTTAGATCGCAGGGCACTGAGAATATTCATTAATTATTTGAGGATAGTATTTACAAGGGCTAATATATTTTTAGCCTATTCAGTCACAGGATTGGTTATTTTTAGGTCAAATAGCAGAATTTGAATAGCAAAAAGCTCCTCATCAAACCTGATCTCTAACTACAGCAATTTTCGAGGTTCAACTATGACGCAATCTGGGATGACTCCCGTACCGCCGCCTTCCTCTGGTGGCGGTCTGCCACAGCCACGTACAAACCCCACCGCACCCGCCCAGCAGCGTGTCGCTCCTCCTAGCAATCCTCAAGCTCCTCCCAATAATCCCCAAGCCCAACAGCAACAAGCTCGTGCGGCAATGACTCCTGCTCAGCAGCAACAAGCACTAGCAGCTCAGCAAGCTCGTGCTGCGATGACTCCTGAACAACAGCAGCAAGCAATGGCTGCACAGCAAGCTCGTGCCGCCGCCGCCGCCCGTCAAGCGCAAATGTCAATTCCGACGGACACTCAAGTCACTAGCGTGCCACCGCCACCAAATCCGCGCCCGCCAATTCGTCCAGGTCCACCACCAAACTTACCAGGGCTAGGTGTACCAGCGATTTTGCAGCGTACTACGGGGCAGCCAACCCTCGCGCAAATTGTCAAAGATGCCCATGAGCAAGGATGTTCAGACATTCATGCTGGGATAAATGAACCAGTAAGATTTCGGAGTCGGGGCTTAATGGTCACACAGGAGCAATATCCTGTGCCAGATAAGCAGACCTTTGACACTTGGCTGACGGAAATTATGGATGATAAGCAAATCCAGCAATTTCGGGACACCTTAGAATTTGATGGTGCTACTCAGTACGAATTTGCCCGTTGTCGGATTAATGTTTTTGATTCGTTACGCGGCTCAGCGATGGTGTTGCGACTGATTCCCTTAAAGATTTTGTCGATCGATCAGCTTGGTTTGCCAGAAGTATTTCGTGAGCTTTGTTATACCCATAAAGGTCTGATTCTGGTAACTGGCCCAACTGGTTCAGGAAAATCCACCACCTTGGCGGCGATGGTGGACTTCATCAATACGGAAATGCAAAAGCATTTGATTTCGATTGAAGATCCGATTGAGTTTGTGCATCAAAGTAAAAAGGCGCTGATCAAACAGCGGGAAGTTGGTATCCATACCCTTAAGTTTGACAATGCCTTGAAGGCAGCTTTACGCGAAGATCCCGACATCATACTGATTGGAGAAATGCGTGACAAAGAAACCGTCAACACGGCGCTGAAGGCTGCACAAACAGGACACTTAGTATTTGGAACATTGCACACTAACAGTGCTGTAAAAACCATTGAGCGGATTCTTAATCTCTTTGAACCTGAACAGCAGGCTCCCATGAGAGTTCAAGTTTCAGAATCTTTAGTGGGAGTTATTGCTCAGTCTTTGGTACGCACAACTGATGGTAAGCGGGCGGCGGTTCATGAAATCATGATCAATACTGACGCTGTACGTGACTATATCAAGCGCGGTGAAGTGGATGAGATTGAGGCGTTAATTCCTAAATGTACTTATGAAGGAATGGTAAACATGAACCAATCCCTTTATAAGCTCTACGAAGATGGTCGGATTACCGAAGAAACTGCTGTAGAGAACTCTCCGAAGCCCAATGAAATGGCACAAATGTTACGTGGTCGTATGTAAATAGCAAACGCCCCTGCGGGGCGTTTATTATTTCAGGATTACCACTTCGCCGCGATCGCTTGCAGCTTTAAACTCTTTCCCAAAATCACAAGTGGCTAATTCACCTAGTTGAATATTATGCTCAAAGTCGGGCAAAGATGGACTAATTTCGAGCGATCGCAAACAAAGTGAGAGCCTGGTCATTTCAATAGATTCTTCGGCAACATCGCAACCAAATAAATTATGTTGCAGGATATGGGTTATTACAGTTGTTGGTGTTTTGTGAGAGATTGCCTCATCATCGTTAGAGAACTTAGTTATTAGGTAATGGATACGCTCGTGTTCGGAAAGTAAAAACTCTAAAGCTGTTGCTAGCAATACCCCAGCACCACATTTAGGATGTAAGATTTTGATTCTCAACAAGCGCTCTTGATATTCTTGGCAATATGCCAAGGTGTCTTGATGATTTTTTGATGGAGCTAAATGCTGTTGCAATGAACGAATTACTGACTCACTTTGCAAAATTGCTTTACAAGGTAATTTCGGAATACGGCGTTTACTAAGGTTGCTTAAATCTTTGCGAAATTGCGATAACTCTCTGATTGATTCATCAAAGAGACAAGTTAGAATATGGCGCGTGATATCTTCACAAAAGTCAAACCGAGCTATTTCCTTGATCTGACGACATAGCTCATCGCCTACAAATAAAGCCTGATCTAAAATGCGATCGCTTGCAAATAGGCTAAATGAATAAGCATTAATGGGGGTGTGATAATTTGCATTGCCATTTTGTACCCAACTAAATATAGCCTTATAGTTTTCCCAAATCGGCTGCTCAATATAGGGATTCTCAAATTCGTAAGCGTCTTTAATTAAGTTCTCAGGTAATAGTTGACGATCTTCACAAAAAGCAACAAACAAGATGCGGTTTAAGAGTTTCTGGGCTTGATAAATAGCGATCGCAATTGCATCTTCTGGCTTAATCTGGAGATGATTTTCGGCATTTTCGACAGGATGCGCTAGTAGTTGCAACCGATATCGAAAATCCTTGATTAATTGACTACGAATTTTACAATAGTGACTATAAAAGTTTTTGAGAATCTCGGATTCTAGCTGGTGAGACTCTTCCAGTAAATGGGTAGTGCGCGATCGCTCTTCGCTATTAGCTATCCCTCTAAGTAAAGTCCGTCGCGACAATAAAAAATAAAAAGCTTTGAGTTGTTCTAAATCCGCTAGCGAGTCCCAAGAAAATCTCTGGCAGAACAAACTAGATACATGGCGATGATAAAGACAGATTTCTCGATAATCTAGGACAATCAGCCATTCAGTGGTTTCATGCTCTGGTTCTGGCTTAATAATCGCCCCTTCCTCGGCAGTGCTAACTCGGATTTCGGCGATCACATTTGCTGAGGTTTCTGTAAAGAATCCAAGGGCGGGATGTGGATGTAATTCTAATTCCCATGCCCCACCGTTGCTCTCAAAGGGAGATTTATAGCCCAAAATATCAACAAAAATATCATGCAAAAACTGTGCTTCGGCAAGTAAGTTAGATGGTTTGCCATCACTAGCAAAACTTAGCCATTTCTGCACTATTTGAAAGCGATCGCCCAAGTCTTTGGGGAAGCCAAAGGAACTAATCCGCTTTGCAAGTGGCTTAGGATGAAATAGTGAATAGTAAGGCGATCTCTGATTCATTCATCTTTGATTGCTTTTTGAGCTGAGCTTTGGGTTAGTTTATTTTCTGCATCTACTTCTGCAAGTAAACTTTCGCGCTCTTCTGGAGACATTTCTTCTAACTTCTTGGTCAGAACAGCTTTTTTGTAATCATCTAGCTGCTGATTGTAGGTCATAGTTTTTGTAACAGCACGGAATACATAGGTGGAAATCCAAGCTATTAATACCCCTACTAAAACCACTTGACTCCAAACACCCGCATTAGTTGTATCAAAGCCAGAGGCTCGAAACACCCAAAATGCAAATCCACCAAACCCGAAAAAGGCAACCATAACTGCTATGGCATCAATGCGGCGCATAGTTTTAATCTCAAAAATATTTTTCATTAACCTGAGTGCGAAGCACTCAGGTTAATTTAGGTTTAAATTTGCCGCGCTTCAGGACGAAAGTTAAAAAATGGAGAGAGTAACAATAGTCCTGGGAAGAAGAAAAAGGCGAGAAAGCATAAAAATACTCTTTCTAATGAGCCTGTTTTGTACCAACGTGCTTTGAAATAAAACAGCACTAGTAAGGGGATCACCAGTAAATATGCGCCTGCGATCGCGGCATAGACAATTGCAGCTAATATGGGGGCAGAAAGAAGCAAAGACATATTTCTAGATAAAGTTATGTGAATGTATCTATCTAGCAATTGTAACAGGATCGGAATCGTCAATCCTAAAAAGGTATGGTCAGCAGCAATCCTGATTATAAAAATCGGTTTTGATGAAAGTCTGCCAACGGCGGACTTTCATCAAAACCGATTTTAGAGTTGTCATAAATTAATGAGTATTGATCTAATTGTTTGATTTTAGGTTGTCGGAGTGCTAACATGAGAAACGCTGAAAAATTTACCCGAATAAATCCCTAAGAACTGTGGCACCTCAACAACAAAAGATTCGGATTCGTCTCAAAGCTTTCGATCATCGCCTGCTAGACTCATCCTGCGAAAAAATCGTCGAAACTGCTAATCGTACAAACGCGGCTGCCGTTGGCCCTATCCCCCTGCCAACTCGTCGTCGTATCTATTGTGTTCTCAGATCTCCCCACGTAGATAAAGACTCACGCGAACATTTTGAAACCCGCACTCATAGTCGGATTATCGATATTTATCAACCATCTGCAAAAACTATCGATGCACTCATGAAGCTGGATCTAGCTGCTGGCGTGGACATCGAAGTTAAACTCTAAAGTTCAACATTGATAGTTCAAGATATATAAAGCCCAAAAAGGATTGTGGCGCGAAGCGCCACAATCCTTTTTGGGCTTTGAGGAGATGGGACGCTTTGCGTCCTATCTCCTTTTTAGGTTTTGATTTGGTTTACACTGGGTTTGAAGTGTAGGAGCTTCAAAATCTAGCTCTAAGGAATTAAGATGCTGAAAAAGCTAAAGATTAAATACCTTTTGGCATTCTTGTTAGCGGCGATCGCTACAGTAATGTCGATAGTGATCGGACATGGTTGGAGCCCTGCTGATGCTCAAAATCAGCCACAAATTCAGGCTCAAAACCCATCTGCGGAGACAAGTATTAAAACTGTAAGCTTGCAAAATGCTGGCTTACAACTACAAGAGCTTGCTCAAGGAATTTATGCCCTAGTTGCCAGCACTGATTTCCCACCTGCAAGTCCTGCGGTGGCAATTTGCAACGGTGGCATTGTGATTGGTAGTGATGGAGTATTGGTAATTGATCCATTCCAAACCCCTGAACTAGCAGAACTGATGATCTCCACAGTAAAGTCTTTGACAGATAAGCCGATCAAGTATGTTTTGAATACGCATTATCACCTTGATCACACAGGTGGGAATTCAGTTTTTGTCAAACGTGAAATCCCTGTACTTGGGCGCGGCGTAATTCGTGAATATATTCAAAGCGGCAAAAATAATACTGGTAGTGTTACGCCGCCGACGGTAATTATTAATAGTCAAACTGATCTTTGGTTAGGCGATCGCCAAGTGCGCATTGAGCGTGTAGATGGTCATTCGGCAGGAACCGATTTGGTTGCCTATGTCCCTGATGCCAAGGTTTTATTTACGGGAGATATGGTATTTAACAAGCGTATTCCTTACACTGGAGATAGTGATATTCGTCAATGGCAAGGAAGTCTGTACCGCTTGATTGCTACTTATCCCACGGCTCAAGTTGTCCCAGGACATGGAGATGTTACCGATGTAACAGGCTTGCAATCACAACAAGCTTATTTTAGTTGGTTAGAACGTACGGCTTTGGAGTGGAAAGCTCAGATTTTAACCAAGGAGCAAGTACTAGAGAAATTTGCCAGAGTCCCTGATGCTTACAAAGACTACAAATTTAAAGGTTTATATTCAGTTAATTTAGAGTCAGCATATGAGCAGTTTACTCGTAGCGCCACGATTCCTCTGATTCCTTAAAAAATAAGAAGCGTCGTGCTTTGCACAACGCTTCTTGAATCTCTTTACCCCAAGTTGCTTTTATGGTTGCCAATCCATTCAAATTCTCTCTCAAATTACCATTACTAATTGGTCTGAGTTTGCTGTCGGCGATCGCAGCCATAATCTTTGGTGTATCGCGTGCCGATGCATTGCAAGCAATGCTCAGACCTAATACTCCAAAACTTGGTGATACCGTATCAGTTTGGATCGCGACTGATAAATCCTCGGCAGCACCACCAACTGTATCGATGAATAATAAGCAGTTTCCTGCGTTCGCGATGTCTCCAAATCGTTGGCGAGCATTTATTCCCACGACTCCGCTTGATAAGGCTGGACTAAGACAAGTAGTGGTGACGGCTGATGGTTTACAGCAAACTTTGCCGATGCAATTAGGTAATCGCCAATTTCCTACGCAAAGTATTTGGATTAATGATTCGGGTAGTGGGTCGGAACCGACAGATTATGAATGGGATAAGGTTTCGGCTTTTAAAAAATTAGTTACTCCTCAGAAATTTTGGAATGGCGCTTTTTTAAGACCCAATGATGGTGAGATTACGACAGGTTTTGGAGTGCAGCGCTATTACAATGGCGAGTTTGCTAATGACTATTACCATCGGGGTGTTGACTATGCTGGAGGGACTGGTTCGCCTGTGGTTGCGCCAGCTGCGGGTTATATTCGCTTAGTGGGTAATGTATCGCAGGGTTTTCTTCTCCATGGCAATACAATTGGGTTGGATCACGGTCAGGGTGTAGCAAGTATCTTTTTACATCTCAGCAAAATCTATGTAAAAGAAGGCGATTTTGTGAAGGCTGGACAAGTAATTGGCGCAGTCGGTGCGACGGGTGCAGTCACTGGGCCACACTTGCATTGGGGGCTGTATGTGAATGGTGAAGCGATCGATCCTGTTGCATGGCGATATGAAGGTGTCGAATAGCTGTCCTGCTAAGCTTATAAAAGAAAGCGCTTTGCGCTTTCTTTTATAAGCTAGCGATCGCCATGACAATTAACCCCGAACAATTATTAGAACTTGCACTCAAATCTGGAACTGAAGCCGCTGAAGTGTATTCATCAAGCTCAGTTTCACGCCCAGTATTTTTTGAGGCAAATCGACTGAAGCAGCTAGAGAGTATTGACTCAGAGGGTGTTGGGTTACGGATTTGGAAAGACGGCAGGGTGGGCTTAGCGATCGCTTATGGTGCAGTAGAGCCAGAAAACTTGGTACAACAAGCGATCGCCTTGAGTGCCTTGAATGAACCTGAAGAGATTTTATTAAGAGCCTCAACGGTTGATAACTATCCAAAACTTTATGGACAGGAAGTCAGTGTTGAGAAGATGATTGATTGGGGACAGCAGGCGATCGCGGAGGTTCTTGAACATTATCCTGAAGCAGTATGTGGCGCAGATTGGGATTGTGGAAGCGAAACGGTGCGAATCCTTAATAGTAAAGGTTTGGACTGTGGCTATACGGATATTACGGTGGATGGCTCTCTGAGTGCAGAGTTAACGCGAGGGGACGACTTTCTCAATGTTTGGTATGGTCAATCTGAGCGTGATAATTTATCGCCTGAAGCGATCGCTAAAAAGGTATTGCAATATCTCGATTGGGCGAAGAAAAATGCACCTGCACCATCAGGAAAATCGCCTGTGATCTTTACGGGCAAGGCGGCAGATTTGTTATGGGGTGTAGTAGCGATCGCTATGAGTGGGAGGCAGGTTCAGCAAAAAACGACACCTTGGCTAGATAAAGTTGGACAAACCGTAATTTCTGATATTTTTACCGTTACCCAACACCCAGATTTTGGGGCTTACAGTTCACCCTTTGACGATGAAGGTACACCCACGAGGGAAACTACTTGGATTGAACATGGTGTTTTGCAAGGTTTTTACGGCGATATGCGTACTTGTAAGGACTTGGGAATTGCTGCCACAGGTAATGGCTTTCGCGGAGATTTGGGCAACTATCCTAGTCCTAGTCTATTGAATTTAGCGATCGCTGCCAGTCAAACCATCCAAGGCGATATTTTGGAATTGGCGGCAACTTTAAAAAATGGCTTAATCGTCGATCAAGTATTAGGTGATGATACGGATGTGTCAGGAGATTTTTCGATTAATGTCGATCTTGGATATCGTGTTAAAAATGGCAAAATTATTGGACGGGTCAAGGACACGATGCTATCTGGAAATGTCTATACTGCTCTCAATCATGTTGTTGCGGTAGGTAGTGATCGGCATTGGCATGGCTCGCTATTTGGCTCGGCGATGATCGTTGAAGGTCTATCGATTACTAGCCGAGAATAATTTCTAGAAGCCTGTTGGGGAAAACCCAAATCGCTCTCTTAGGGTGTGTTAGCGATAGCGTAACGCACCCAATAACCGCAGTTGGTGCGTTACGCTGACGCTAACACACCCTACAGCAAATCTGTTTAGCAAGAAATGATGTTTATCCGACAGACTTCTAGGGTTTTTGTTATTTTTTTGAATGGCAATTGCTATAATGTCTGGACTAGCAGTGTAATACCTAGTTAAAACTACTAATTAAAATTACATTTTTGTATTGGGGTTGTAGCTCAGTTGGATAGAGCGATCGCCTCCTAAGCGATAGGTCATGAGTTCGATCCTCGTCAACCCTGTTATCACCCAAAAAAGAGAGTGGCGGTGCGAAGCGCCGCCACTCTCTTTTGCTTAAAAATCTACGCCACGTTTGAGGTCTACGCCTTTTTCAGCATAATGTTTGTGGCAGACCATTTCTGAATGAACAGAGGCAAGGTCGAAATAAGCAGGTTGATTGAAACATCTACCCGTGATGATTACTTCTGTGTCGCGGGATTTTTTTAGTAAGGCTTGGCAGATTGGTTCTACGGGTAGCAAATCAAGATCAACGGTGGGATTCAATTCGTCAAGAATGATCGTTTTGTAAAGCCCTGAGGCGATCGCTGCTTGAGCAATTTCCCAGCCGCGTTGAGCTTCGATGCAGTCCATTTCCTGTTGTTGACCACGCCAGACGATCGCATCACGTCCACAGCGCTGATGATCGATCACATGGGGATAGCCACGTTTGAGTGCGGCAATCGCTGCGTCTTCGGTATAGCCAGCACCACCTTTGAGCCATTGCATAATCAAAACGCGGTGCGATAAATCGCGACTAATGCCTGTACCGATCGCCTTCAGCGATCGCCCTAATGCCGATGTGCTTTTGCCCTTACCCGCACCCGTATAAATCTCAATTCCTGTCACACCATATTTCTCAGCATGGGCATCATCATGCGATCGCATCTCAGAATGGAGATCCGCAATGTCGATCAGAGATTGGGGTGCGCCGCGACCTGTACAGATGACTTCGAGATGCGGGGGCTTATTTTTTAAATCTTTGACAATGCGATCGACGGGAATTAAGCCTAAATCCAGTACGGGATTAATCTCATCTAAAACCACTACCGAATAAAGTCCCGAAGCCATTGCGCCTTTTGCGATCGCCCAACCACGTTCGGCTTCTTGGCGATCGAAGGGAGTAACATGCTCGGCATCAAAAAATTCGGCGCGACCAGTGCGCACATGGTCGATCAAGTGGGGAAATCCTTGTTGCAATGCTGAAATCGCGGCATCTTCGGCATATTCACGCTCAGCACCCTTGAGAAATCGCAATAACAAAATTCTTGTACCAAAGGGTGATGTGTCGGACATTCCTAGTCCTAGCGATCGCAACACTACGCCCAATGCTGCCTGTGATTTGCCTTTGCCTGTTCCGTCATAAACATGGATTTGTCCGATCTCACGTTCGGGACGCACCTGTGCGGTCATGATGCCTATCGCTGCCATGTATTTACTTAGTCTCTTTTCACAACGCAATACAATAGTATAGCAACCCTATCAAAACCAAGATAAGAGTGGTGGCGCGAAGCGCCACCACTCTTATCTTGTATAGTACAATCCGAATAGCTAGGATACTTCTGGGATTAGCTGATGCTACAAATAGATCGCCAATATCTACCCACCAGCGACGAATTACCTGATTCCGATGATACGCCTGTGGATAACGAAGATCAGAATTTTGTACCGAATTTACTATTATTTTTGTTGGAATATATTTGGAAAACTCGCGATGATTGGTACTTTGGTGTCGATATGGGGATCTATCACACCACTGGCGTAAGTCCTAGAGTTCCTGTAATTCCTGATGGATTTTTGAGCTTGGGAGTGGAAAGGCGCAAAAATGGTGGTTCCCGTAGCAGCTATGTGATGTGGGAAGAAGAATTTATCTCACCGATTTTGACCTTAGAAGTGGTATCCCATACTTATGGCGATGAATATGGAAAGAAATTAGAGATTTATCGCAAATTAGGTATCAAATATTATGTAATTTACAATCCTCAGTTCTGGCGGCGCGATGGACATTTGCCCTTTGAGGTTTATCAATTAGTTGATGACGATTACCAATTACAAATTGGTGAGCCTCTATGGATGCCAGAGATCGGTTTAGGGATTGGACGTTGTGTCTTGCCAAGCGATCGCTTCGGGCGTGAAGTTTTAAGCTGGTTTGATCAAAAATGCGATCGCTATCTTACCCCTGAGGAACAGGCTGAGATAGAGCGTCAAATGGCTAATATCGAAAGACAACGGGCTGATGAGGCACAGAAACAGGTGGAATTGTTAATGGCAAAGTTGCGATCGCTTGGTATTTCTGAAGAGTAACAGACCACTTACCAAAGTAGATCTTTACCTGTTCCGTCAAATTTGGCAGGTTTACGAAAATCTGGTAAGCCTTCAATGGAGAGAGAAGCAGGTATTCCTTGGTGCTCTCTGATCGCAAAGGTCACAAGCTCCTCTCGAATTTCGCGTTCTGACTCTATATAACAAATACTCTTGTTCATCGAGCTAGCCTACGGGCATTTGCTCAATATTTATATTAATACTATGTCTACCCCCCAGTAGCCCAACACTCCGACCTATTTTCTGTTTACCGTTCTGCTTTGCCATGCCACGATAGTAGAGTTTAGACATCGTCCATTATTGATAGGTATAGTCACACTAAGCTTAATACCACCTATTGATTTGCCTTTATCTGTGTATGCGTGCTAGAGTTTTTGAATCTAAACAGATTAAGCATAGTAGTCGCTCTGGAAAGCGATTACTATGCTGGTCGTTGATTTGTTGTAGATAGCTAGTCTTAATTTTGACTAGTAACACAAGTAGTGAGGGGAAGAATTTATGAAAATTCTTTGTTCAACAACAGTACTTGCCATTGTCTTGGCAGTTCTGCGTGGAAAAATGAATGCAAACGATGCGTTTATTTTAGTGCTTCTAGTAGTAGGTACATTTGCACTGTAGCTACAGTAAGGCAAGTTGGGTGTAAAAAACATCCGCTTGCTTTTTTGGTTTTAAGTTAAAAGTTTTAACTTAAAAATAATACTACCACACAATCAAGTTATGGACATCTCTATTAATTCTAATTTAGGGGAAATAAGCAACGAGAGATCAGTACTTTCAGCCTTGTTTTTTCGCTCAGAAGGTAATTAATAGAGATGCCCTTATTACTACCACGAATTTGTATCCCATCAAACCTTTGCTGGCAGAGACTTTTAGGTCTATTGAATCTTGTTGTTAACGAAAAAACTTATGATGACTTAATTTATGGAAAACACACCCTGACTTTAGTGCAGAATGCTAAAATCTACGTCTTAGAGCCAATATATTTGTGTCATGAGAAATTTGCAGCGCGATCTCTGATTACCTTTGCAGCTATGACTACAGCGATATAGCACGAAAGATATCGCCTAATCTGCCTAGATTCACACTTTATACTCAAGCATAAACAAACTGATATTTTCTGGATTAGCGATTGCCCCTGATTCCAACTATCCCAATCTTTTAATACTTGCCCTCACTGTTCAAGAGTTCAGCATACTCAGAAATTCCTGCTTCAGCCAGTTCTCGATCTTCCTGAGCAAATTCTTGATAGAGATTAGCAAACTGACTAATATCAACTGTCTCTTGACTAAATCTCGTTTGAAACTTGATAAAAGCAATAAAATCTGCAACTTGCTTTAGTTGTTTCTCATTGAGTTGGTCTAACTCTTGCTTAAGGTACTCCTTAGTGATTACTGTCATTGCTAAACACCTTGCAAATTCTCATCACAACTTCTCGCTCGATTATAAAAGAATCTGGTTTTCCGTTGTGGCTAATGCTAAAATCCACCTCTTAGAGCCAATATATTTGTGTCATGAGAAAATTTGCAGCGCGATCGCTAATTACCCTTGCAGCTATGACAACCGCGATGTTAGCTGTGACAGCATCTGTGCGATCGCAGACTAAGCTAAACACAACGCCAAGCACAACGCCAAACGCAACAACTTCAGTCGAGATTTCGCGACCTGAGAAGCCAGAAAACACTTCGGGCAAAAAGGCTAGTTTTGTGAAAATGTTTGAGGATATTGCGATCGCTCCAAGATTTACTCCGAAAGCAATCGAACTGCGGGGCATTAGTGGCGGCGGAGTCGAGACTCAAAAAAAATCAGGACGCAAAGTTACCGAGACTGGAGACTGTATTGGGTTTGTGGATGCAGAACCCGATCACAAAATTACTCTTACAAAACCATTTAAATATCTCAACATGCAGGTCAAAAGTTCTGGCGACACAATTTTGCTAGTGCGAGGGCCAGGGGGAAGTTGGTGTAGTGACGATGTTAGCGATCGCAACCCAGAGATTGGCGGCGACTGGCTAGAAGGAACTTACGAAATATGGGTTGGCTCCTACGAAGAAAACACCTCTTTTCCTTATTTACTCCAACTTACCGAGCAGCCCTAACCACCACATCAAAAAAGAGGTAGAGATAGGCGGCGCTTTGCGCCAACTACTCCCTTCCCAGTGAAGAATTAGCGTTGCGGCGCGAAGCGCCGCAACGCTAATTCTTGGTTTTTGAGGTATATTTCTTTGGTGGGAAAGGAGTATCTCTATAGAATTAAATTGGACAACCTAAAGTTTGGCGGCTGTCATTTTTGGTAAATGGATGCGTACCACTAGCGATCGTACAAAGATATAAACGAGTGCGATCGTCCAAATTCCGAACACCTGTAAACTCAGTATCAGCGCAGGTTCGCAAATTCTTCATTATTGCGCCCCGCAAATTTGTACCCCGTAGATTTGCCCCTTTCATAATTGAGCCAGTAAAATCAGCTTCAATTAAATTTGCCCCACTAAAATTAGTGACACTAAGGTTTGCTCGAATAAATTTACTATTAGAAGAATTTGACCAAGTTAAATTTGACCAACTTAAGTCTGCATCAGAAAAGTTTGCGCCCCTTAACAAAGCACCCCTAAGATTCGTCTCAATCAGGTTAGCTCCAGTCAAGTTTGCCTCAATTAAATTAGCGCTACTCAAATCAGCTTTGTTCAAAGTAGACCCACGCAAATCAATCCCAATCAAGATCACACTGCGTAATTGAGCGTTATTAAGATCTATGTTGGAAAAGTTCCGTTGTCCCTGTTTGTATAGTTCCAACAGTTGCGCGACTTCCAAAGCGGTTACTCCTAACAAAATGGTATTGGTTAATTATCTTGAGTTGCTGGTAATAAAAATATAGCGATTGCAAGCAACTAACAATTTTTTTGATAATTAATAATTTACAGGTATGGGCTAAAATTTTAGCTTACTTTAACTCAAGCCAAAATGTGAGTTATAGCGATCGCTTCAATGCTTAAGACAAAACTAAAATCTAAAGGTGTAAGCCTTCGCAAAGCATAGCCTTACACCTTTGGGGTTTGTGATAATTACTGCAAGATTTGCATACTGCTGGTCTGGTAGACACTATAAGATATAAGCTGAATATAAACTTTAATTAAGTTGCCCATTAATTTTGTCTAAATTTTCAGTAACCCGCTATGAGTACGACCGAACTTCCCAAACAATATAATCCTCTCGAATCTGAAGCTAAATGGCAGAAATATTGGGAGGAAAGTGGCGTATTTGTAGCAGCCAGCGAAAGCGAAAAAGAACCCTACTGCATCATGATCCCGCCGCCTAATGTCACGGGCAGCCTACATATGGGTCATGCTTTTCAAGAAGTATTAATCGATATTTTAATCCGCTATCACCGAATGCGTGGGTTTAATACCCTCTGGCTACCAGGTACAGATCACGCCAGCATTGCTGTGCAAGCTATTCTCGATAAACAAATCAAAGCCGAAGGCAAAACTAATCAAGAAGTCGGGCGTGAAAAATTTCTCGATCGCGCATGGAAATGGAAAGCCGAATCGGGCGGGACGATTGTTTCGCAATTGAGGCGCTTAGGTGTGTCCGCCGACTGGACACGCGAGCGCTTCACAATGGATGAAGGTTTATCAAACTCGGTAACTGAAGCCTTTGTCAAACTCTACGAAGCGGGCTTGATTTATCGTGGTGAATATCTAGTCAACTGGTGTCCCGAATCCCAATCAGCCGTGTCTGATCTTGAAGTTGATAGTAAAGAAGTAAATGGTAATCTCTGGCATTTTCGTTATCCTTTGACCGATGGCTCTGGCTATCTCGTAGTTGCTACCACTCGTCCCGAAACAATGTTGGGGGATACTGCTGTTGCTGTCAATCCTGATGACGATCGCTACAAGCATTTAATTGGTAAGACAATTATGTTGCCAATCATGAATCGTGAAATTCCGATTATTGCCGACCAATATGTTGACCCCAAATTTGGCAGTGGGTGCGTCAAAATTACACCTGCTCACGATCCGAATGACTTTGAGATGGGCAAGCGTCACCAGCTCCCACTAATCAATATTCTCAATAAAAATGGCTCGATCAATGAGAATGGTGGTGAATTTCAAGGGCAAGATCGTTTTGTTGCGCGTAGAAACGTCGTGGCAAAACTCGATGAACTGAGCTTGTTAGAAAAGATTGAAGACTATGCCCACACCGTTCCCTATTCTGAACGTGGCAAAGTTCCTGTTGAGCCATTGCTCTCAATTCAGTGGTTTGTGAATATTAAGCCACTATCAGATTTTGCATTGGAACAATTTGACAAACAGAATTCTCCCAACTTCGTTCCCGATCGCTGGGGGAAAGTTTATCGTGATTGGCTGATTCGTCTCAAAGATTGGTGTATTTCTCGTCAATTATGGTGGGGACATCAGATTCCTGCATGGTATGCCCCCGATGGCACAATTTTTGTTGCCCATACAGAAGCGAAGGCTTACGAGCAAGCTAAAGCAAAGTTTGGTGAAGATGTAATTCTAGAGCGTGATCCAGATGTACTTGATACATGGTTCTCGTCAGGTTTATGGCCATTCTCGACTTTGGGCTGGCCAGAGGAAACACAGGATTTCCAAACTTTCTATCCGACTAGTGTTCTTGTTACAGGTTTTGACATCATTTTCTTCTGGGTGGCGCGGATGACGATGATGGCAGGTTATTTCACGGGCAAGATGCCTTTCCATACTGTCTATATTCATGGTCTAGTGCGCGATGAAAATAATCAGAAGATGTCTAAATCCAAAAATAACGGCATCGATCCGCTAGTTCTGATTAATAAATATGGAACTGATGCTTTGCGCTATTCTCTCGTTAAAGAAGTAACAGGTGCAGGACAAGATATTCGTCTCGATTACAATCGCAAAACTGATGAATCTACAACCGTAGAGACCGCACGGAATTTTGCAAATAAGCTCTGGAATGCTTCGCGATTTGTAATGATGAACCTTGATGGTGTGGAAACTCGCACCGCAGGTTTGCCAACTGAGAATCTGGAACTTGCCGATCGCTGGATTTTGTCGCGTTATGCTCAGACTGTCTTACAGGTGCGGGAACAACTTGATGCCTATAGCATGGGCGAAGCAACTAAGAGCCTGTATGAGTTTTTCTGGGGTGACTTCTGCGATTGGTATATCGAGCTAGTCAAATCACGGTTACAGGAAGATGCCAACCCAACTTCGCGCGCCACTGTCCAGCAAACTCTTGCCTTTGTCCTTGATGGAATTTTGCGCCTATTGCATCCATTTATGCCTCACGTTACTGAGGAAATCTGGCAATTGCTCACCTATGGCACAAGCGAACCATCAAGCGATCGCGCTGTTTTAGCAATTCAACCCTATCCCGAAATTGATACAACCCATATTAATGAAGAACTAGAGGAACAGTTCAAATTGATTATTGGCACAATCCGCACAATTCGCAATCTCCGTGCCGAAGCCGAAATTAAGCCAAGCCTTAAGGTTAAAGTGATTTTGCAATCCGACAGCGATCGCGAACGTACTTTACTTGAAGCAGGACAAAGCTATATTCTCGATTTGGCAAGGGTGGAAGATTTGGTGATTTTGGCAACCGTTGATGAATCAGCCACTGAGGAGGCGATCGCAGGTGTTGTTGGGACAGTCCAAGCGATTGTGTCGTTAGTCGGTGTTGTCGATATTTCTCAATTGGTTGCCAAGCTAGAGCGCACTCTTAAGAAGTTAGAAGGAGCGATCGCGTCTAGCCAAGGTCGTTTAAACAATGAAGGCTATGTTAAAAAAGCCCCACCTGAAGTGGTCGCTACCGCCCGTGCAGAACTGGAAGAATCCTTGAAACAGCAAGAGATTCTTAAAGCACGTCTAGCTCAGTTGCAAAAATAAATAGAGAAGGCGCAAAGCGCCTTCTCTATTTATTATGTTGAAAGTGCTGCAAAGCAGCACTTTCAACATAATTGTGACTTATCTAAAATTACGAAATGTAGGGGCAATTCATGAATTGCCCCTACGATAAAATGCAGGTTTCAAGACGTTTTGCGTATGTTCTCATAATTTTTAGTTCAGCGCAAAGCGCTGTAAATATTTTTATGTTAAATGCTACTTTGTCCGACAAGCTCGATCGCTTACGTCAAATTTTCAACGAATCATCGCAAGTTTTGGTAGCCTATTCGGGCGGCATCGATAGTACTCTTGTCGCTAAAGTTGCCTTTGATGTTTTAGGCGATCGCGCCTTAGCGATTACTGCCAACTCACCGTCATTATTACCCGCCGATCTTGCCTCCGCTCAAGTTCAAGCCGAATTTATGGGTATTAAGCATCAAATCGTCCAAACCGAGGAGATGAATAACCCTAACTACACATCCAATCCGATTAATCGTTGCTATTTCTGCAAAAGCGAACTGCATGACACCCTTAAACCACTTGCGAAAACAATGGGCTATAGCTTTGTCGTCGATGGCTTAAATGCTGATGATTTGCAAGATTATCGACCAGGAATACAAGCGGCAAAGGAACGCGGTGTGCGATCGCCTCTTGCTGAAGTGGGGATTAGCAAAATCGAAGTCCGTATGCTATCGCAATATCTAGAAATGCCTTGGTGGGACAAGCCTTCACAACCCTGTTTAAGTTCACGGTTTCCCTATGGCGAGGAAATTACCATTGAGAAATTACGTCGCGTCGGAAATGCAGAACAATATCTGCGCGATCATGGCTGGAAAGGTGATATCCGTGTGCGATCGATGGGTGATACTGCCAAAATCGAAGTGCCAAGCGATCGTCTGCTCGAATTTATGGAATTTATGGTGATCGCTGATCTGACTAGAGCCTTTCGAGAATATGGATTTGGTCTAATTACCTTGGACTTAGAAGGATTTCGGAGCGGAAAGCTAAATGATGCGATCGCGCAATAAATTAAAGAAAAGGAGACTACATATTATGTAGCCTCCTTTTTCTTTGTTTATTGCCTGAATTTTTCAAGATTTTTGAAAAAGTTTCTGTCGATTGATTAGAAATTCTTATGTGTTGCCCTTAAATGTTTTGCTTAACTTCTTAGTGATTCTGCTTTAGTTACGACTTTTTTAAACGCGAAAATCTAAAATCAGTCCATATCGAACATATTTGTCAAAACCCTTCTAAATAATTTCTGTAGACTTATTTTTTGTATCTATCCTAAGGTTGATTTATTGTTATTTCTGGCACTTTATTTCTGAGAGTATGTCTTCATAAGGTTTACATACGAACATAACTAAAGATAGATGACCTTCAAAACTGAAATTTTCTTGTAT
Organism: Pseudanabaena sp. BC1403; assembly: GCF_002914585.1. Classification (NCBI taxonomy): domain Bacteria; kingdom Bacillati; phylum Cyanobacteriota; class Cyanophyceae; order Pseudanabaenales; family Pseudanabaenaceae; genus Pseudanabaena; species Pseudanabaena sp. BC1403. Next base: position 46,038 of record NZ_PDDM01000027.1, on the reverse strand, counting down.
ATTGAGGACTTATGCATATAAAACTTATTTGAGAGCAAAACTACCTATCTCTAAAGGCATACTTTTACGGAGTTTTTTTTGTATTAATGAGTACAAAGTTCCATTTTTATAAAGAATTCTAATGAGAAAGAAGCAAAATTTTGATTTTCAACAGAAAAGAAGAGCTCAAATCTTCTTGTAGTAAGGGTTATATGGCTAAGTTGTTATCATTTTGAATAACCATGTTAATCTGAATCACATGAACGAACTATTAAAGTTTTGTTCCTAGTTTAAGAAACTTGTTGTTGGCGATTTCATTTGCAAGTCATTCCCAGCCAAGCTTCCATAAATAATTTAGTCGTTTATCTTCATTTTCTGTTTTACCTATGCTTAATTGGAACTGGAGCTACACTCTCTCTACCTCAGTAGTAGCTCTTGCTATCGCATCAAGTCTTGCTAGCCATGGCGCACAGGCTCAATCAGGATCTCAACTAGAAGCTAAACCTTCTAATGCATCTACTTCTCTTAAAGTTGGTGAAACTAGATCACAGTCCTTGATTAGAACTAAAGATGATGCGATCGCTCGTATCCATACACACAAACTAAATGGTAAAAATGCCGCTACAGTCTATGTCCGTGGCATTCCTGTAGTTACTTATATTGAAGCTGAAGAATCTCCAAAATCAGCCCAAGAAAATATTGCCTTAGATTCATCAAAAAACAAAAGTGAACCTAAAGGTGAAATTAAAAAGAACTCTGAATCGGTAAAGTTACCATCAAACACTACTAACTTAGAACCTCCCAATTCAGCTGATAGTCCAGCAAAATCAGCAGATGATAGCTCTGAAAATTTGCTAACGTCATCAAATCCAATCGAACGTGCCACCGCCGCTGCCGCTTTGATTAATCAACTTAATCGTGATGGCATCGATGCAAACAAGATTATCCCTGCTTGGAAAAATGGCAACTATGTGATCAAATTGGGCGATCGCGCTATGTTGAGGTTTGATCAGCAAGCCGTTTTTCCTACATCTTTACAAAATCAAACCCAAGATGTTTTAGAATCGGCAAATTTATTGCGTCGTCTGCTCGGTGGTGCTAGTCCCGTGTTAGAAGTTGTCAATTCTCCAAAGACTAAATTTACTGCCAGCTCTTCTAGCTCAGCCTTAAATAGTCGCATTGTGGGCGTAATGTCTGGAATGGCTTCATGGTATGGGCCCGGCTTTGATGGAAATTACAGTGCTAGTGGTGAAATATTTAATGCTAGTGATTTAACTGCTGCCCATCCAAGTTTGCCTTTTGGTACTTTAGTGCGGGTCGTAAATATGGACAACAATCAGTCGGTGGTAGTACGCATCAATGATCGTGGCCCTTATGCTCATGGGCGAGTAATCGATATTTCTACTGCGGCAGCTAATGTAATTGGTTTAATTTCTTCTGGAGTTGCTCCAGTTAGACTTGAAGTATTGTCCAAGTAACCCAAGCAAAATAATAGAGAGAGCTTTGCATTCTCTATTATTTAGGGCTTTGCAAGTGGCTATGCTCTTTATAGCCTCATTCATATTTTTTATCAAAATAGGTTTTGAAGAAAGTTATCCTAGGATGACTTTCTTCAAAACCTATTCTGTTTTTTATCGAACCATATCGCTAAAAAACTCAAAATTGGTTTCATAATTAGAATTGCTGCTTTACATAGTGATTTCGTTGAGGTTGATTGCTTGACACAGCTATTTACTACGATCGCTTCTCTGCGTAATTACTTAAACGCCCAAAAAGAAAAACAGCCCTTAGGTCAAGTTTCTGTAGGGCTTGTGCCAACAATGGGGGCTTTGCATATTGGGCATTTGAGATTAATTGATCGAGCAAGGACTGAAAATGCTTGTGTGGTTGTAAGTATATTTGTCAATCCTTTGCAATTCGGTGCAGGTGAAGATTTTGATCAATATCCGCGCACATTCGAGAATGATCTTCATATTTGTGAGAACGCAGGAGTTGATGTTGTTTTTGCGCCAGATGCTCTGGAGATAGGCATAAGTAATATAGCCAAAATAACGCAAGTGATCCCACCACCAGAAATGATCAATATCTTGTGTGGGCGATCGCGGGTTGGACATTTTCAGGGAGTCGCCACAATCGTGACTAAGCTCTTTAATGTTGTGCAACCTAATCGCGCCTACTTCGGGCGTAAAGATGGTCAACAGCTGGCAATTATTCGGCAATTGGTGATTGATTTAAACTTGCCTGTGGAAATTATTGGATGCCCGACGGTGCGTGAACCTAGCGGCTTAGCTTACAGTTCTCGTAATCAGTACTTGTCAAGCCAAGAACGAATTTTGGCAGCACATATTTATCAAAGTTTGCTGCAATCCCAACAGCAGTTTTTCCTTTGCTACGAACTTTGTAAATCAGAGCAAATCATAGAAGCTGCGCGAAATTATTTAGCGAAGCTACCTGAAATTAATCTAGAGTATATTGAGTTAGTCGATGCCAAGAACTTGCAACCATGCAATCAAATTACGTCTGAAGCAGAGTTGATGCTGGCGATCGCGGCTCGAATTGGAAATACACGCTTGATCGATAATATTTTGCTAAGTCATACCATCACTCCCAGAAATCCGATCATTGCGATCGATGGCCCCGCAGGTGCGGGCAAATCCACGGTTACCAAACAGGTTGCTAACAAATTAGGCTTATTGTTCTTAGATACTGGCGCAATGTATCGTAGTGTTACTCTTGCGGTGTTACGAGAAGGAATTGATTTAAGAGATCAAGAAAAAGTGCAAGCGATCGCGGCTGAATCAAAAATCCAGCTGTTTGCTAATCCGATCGCAGGTAAGCCGATGCAAGTCTTGCTCAATGGTGAAGACATCACCACTGAAATTCGTACACCTGAAGTTACAGCCAATGTATCGTCGATCGCGGCTCAAGCTGCTGTGCGGGAAATTTTGGTTAAGCAACAACAACTCATTGGGCAAACAGGCGGTGTAGTCATGGAAGGGCGGGACATCGGAACCCATGTCTTTCCTGATGCAGAGGTGAAAATCTTTTTGACCGCCTCAGCAGAAGAGCGCGCCAAACGCCGTCAAGCCGATCTGATCGCCCAAGGTCAAGTTGCCCCCGATCTAGCCACACTTGAGCATGAAATCCAAGAGCGCGATCGCAAAGACTCTACGCGAGACCATGCGCCTCTGATTCAGGCTGAAGACGCAACTTTAGTTAATACAGATGGTCTAACTATAGAAGAAGTGGTCGCAGCCATTGTAAATTTGTATGAACAAAAGGTACAAAACCGATGAAGCCATTAAGCAGATTTGAATTAAAAGGGAAAAAGGAAAAAGGAAAAATAAAGCATCAATCGGCGATCTCTAAGTTATTGCTGGCTGTTATTTCTCTTTTGGCGATCGCCTCTAGCTCAATGCCACCCACCCAAGCCCAACCGAACACGGCTTTAACAATCCGTGCCGATGTCCAAGAAGCAAATTCGATCACAGGTGTCGTTACGGCAACTGGTAACGTAAAAATGACTTATCCCGCCCGACAGATTGATGCGGTAGCTGAGCAAGCACAGTATTTTTCTAAGGAGCAGCGTGTAGTTTTAACTGGCAATGTGGTCGTCACTCAAGAAGGTGTCAATAGCATCAAAGCTCAAACCATCACCTATCTCGTCACTGAAGGGAAATTTATCGCTGCCCCTCCTAATAACCAACAGGTCGAAACAATTTATGTTGTCCCAGATCGCGATGCTGTCAGTAGCCCTGCAACTTCGGCAACGCCTGTAACCCAGATCAAGCCTGCCTTTAAAAAGCAACAGGTGAGCCCCCCGACATTGATCATTCCTCCTGACAAGTTACGACCAAAACCACAAGAGATTCTTCCTGATGGTAAGTAATGTTGATGTATAAAGCTACAAAAAATGCTTTGCCATAAATAAGTTCAGTGTTACATTCCCAAATTTCCAACCCAAATTGAGTAATGCAAATCTCCCTCGACAACGTCAGTAAAAACTACAGTGGCAGGCAAGTCGTTCAGCAAGTGAGTCTCACCGTCAAGCAGGGGGAAATTGTTGGACTACTGGGCCCGAATGGTGCTGGTAAGACCACTTCGTTTTATATGGCAACAGGACTGATTCAGCCTGATAGCGGTAGCGTCTGGCTCGACAAACAAGACATTACCAGCTTGCCAATTCATAAAAGAGCGCGTATGGGTATGGCATATCTTGCCCAAGAAGCTACCATTTTTCGACAGTTATCGGTGCGTGATAATCTGTTATTGGTGATGGAACAAACCAATGTTCCAAAGCAATTACAGATTCATCGACTCCGTACTTTGTTGGAAGAGTTTCGACTGACTAAGATCGCTGATACGATGGGAATCCAAGTTTCGGGGGGAGAACGTCGTCGTACTGAAATCGCCAGAGCATTGGCGGTTGGACTCGAAGGCCCAAAATTTATCTTGCTAGATGAGCCTTTTGCGGGGATCGATCCGATCGCTGTTAGCGAAATTCAGTCCATCATAAGCAACTTGCGCGATCGCAATATGGGCGTACTAATTACTGACCATAATGTTCGCGAAACTTTATCTATTACCGATCGCGCTTACATCATGCGTGAAGGTGAAGTATTTGCGGACGGTTCTAGCCGAGAATTAGCAGACGATCCAGATGTCCGCAAATATTATCTTGGCGAAAAGTTTCATTTTTAATTATTTTTTGCAACACCGTAGGTGTTGCAAAAAATAATTAACCCAAAAACATGTAATCTCGATAAAGGAAATGGCAACCTTACAAACGACTCAACCAAGGAAAAAAGTTACAAACGTGTCGCTAGGATGGCTACCGAGATTGTCGATCATGGATCGCTATTTATTCACGCAAATGTTGACCCCATTTTTGTTTGGGGTGGGTGCATTTTCCTCTGTGATTTTAGCGATTGGCTCTCTATTTGAACTTATTCGACTGATTACTGATGCGGGATTAAGCGTTTTAACGGCGTTTCAGATTTTTGGCTACCAGATCCCAGGCTTCATGGTGTACTCATTCCCGATGTCAATGTTGCTAGCGACATTGTTATCCTACAGTCGCATGTCTGGCGATGGAGAAACAACTGCTTTACGTAGTTGTGGAGTCAGTGCTTATCGTTTAGTTGCACCTGCACTAGTGTTGAGCCTATTTGTCACGGGCATGACCTATGTATTTAATGAAGCGATCGTCCCTGCGGCAAATTGGCAATCTCGTAGTACATTGCGAGCGGCTCTAAATCAAGAAAATGTGCAGTTTAAAAGCCAAGATATTTTTTATCAGCAATATGGTGAGGTGCCCCAAGAAGATGGCACTAGCAAACAAGGCTTAGTTCGGAGTTTTTATGCACGGAGCTTTGATGGCAAACAGATGCGGGGCTTAACGGTTTTGGACTTTTCGCAAGGACAACTTCAGCAAATTCTTGCCGCCGATTCCGCTGTTTGGATTCCCGAGCAAAATGTCTGGAGGTTTAGCAAAGGTACTACCTATCTGGTTGGGCCAGATGGCAATTACCGTAGCATTCTCCGCTTTGATGATCAAAACCTGCAATTACCTCGCGCTCCCCTTGATGTTGCTCAAGAGCAACGTAGCGCTGAAGAAATGAATATTTCTGATATTCGTCGCAATATTGACTTGCTCAAGCAGTCTGGTAATACCAAAGAAATCCGAAAGCTAGAAGTAAGGCTTGAACAAAAATATGCCCTACCATTTATCTGTGTAGTCTTTGCGCTTGTTGGAGCATCTCTAGGAATGCGTCCTCAGCGTACTGGTGCAGCGATCGGGTTTGGATTGAGTGTGTTAATTATTTTTGGTTATTATTTGTTGTTATTTATTTGTGGCGCTCTCGGACAAGTTGAGTTTCTTTCCCCATTCGCAGCTGCATGGTTGCCTAATTTAATTGGCGTAACGGCTGGGGTGATTATCCTTACTCGTGTTACATAAAAATAAAGGTTGACCTTTGCTCCACCTTTATTCGTTTTTGTGTTCAAATTGAATTTGTCGATACAGATCGCTAACGGCTATTTCGAGATTTACAGATTTGAGGAATAGTCGATCGCTCAAACCATATTCAAAAAACACCCATTGCCCCTGATCATTGCGTTGAAATACTTCCACAATTGGCTGATCGACTTGCGCTAATACATATTCTTGCAAAGTCTCAAACTTGCGGTATTGCGAAAATTTAAATCCACGGTCAAAGGCTTCAGTCGATGGTGAGAGAACTTCGATAATTAGACAAGGAAAAGCAACTACTAGAGCATCATTGCGATCGCGTTCATCACAAGTAACTACGACATCAGGATAAAAATATTTGCGTTTTGGCTGAATCTGTACCTTGACATCAGCGATGTAAACTTCACAGGGGCGATCGGCTAAAGCCTCGTCTAATGATTTAAAGAAATTTCCTGAAACTCGATTGTGGTCACGAGTGCCGCCAGCCATTGCCACAACTTCACCATCCCAAAATTCGTGGCGCATTTCTTGGGTTGATTCCCAAGCGATATATTCTTCGTAGGTCATCAATAAGCGATCGGGTAAAGCAACCATAATTTTCAGATGTAGTGGTTATAGATTTAATTTTAACTTCACCGAAAATTAAAAAGGCAACGCTTCGCGTTGCCTTTTTAATTTGTTGTTAATTTATTTCTTTTTGGTGGATTTGCTCACAGGGACTTCAACGATCGCATCCTCAATTGTGGTTACAGGCTCTTCCGCATCAGCACTAGTTACAGCTTCAACAGGTTCAGAAGCAACATTAGTAACTTCAGCAGTCTCTACCTCAGTACTAATTACACTTTCAACAGGAGGTTTAACTTCTGAATTGGGCGACTTCAGTGCTTCATCAAGGACTTGACGCGCATTTTCAGCTTGCGATCGCGCATCAAGAAATTTCATATTAAGCTGGGCAAAACTCTTGAGAGTTTTAAAACCTTCCTTAATACTGTTAATTTGCTCCTCAGATACAATCTCGTCGCTAAACAAAATATCGATTTGCGATCGCACCTGCATCGCATCAGAGCGTAACTCTTGAACCTTGATTTTTAACGTCGCGAGGTTGTTTAAGACTTGTACGGCTTGAGTAATTGGATCTTCACGATCTTCAGACATGGAAAGTTCTCTCACTTCTATAAATTGATCGGGACTAAAGCCATCAGCAAGATCAGTATCTAGTTTGCCTGAGTCCATTAGTTCCATTAGCTCTGCCATCGCCTTTTCCCGTGCTTTTGGCGAATCTTTGCCAGCAACAGTTAAGACGACTTCAGGACTCTGGGCAAGGGTATAGCGTGCCATATTTTTTAACTTACTTTGGTTTATATACAAAACCCCAAGATCTGTACCGCCCGCTGTGCGGGCAGTACAGATCTTAGCTCTGTTGTTTAATTATGCCGAGGCACTTAGAAATAATTTGAAAAAGTCTTGTTTTACAAGGCTTTTTCAAATTATTTCTAGTTCAATAGAGATTTTAACTTGTTTTTAGCATGAGAGTTCGCATCGCGAACTCTCATGCTAAAAACAAAAGTTGCGCTCAAAGTTACGCTTTGTGTCTCATGCGATCGCCAAAATAAGTCAGCTAAAATCCATTGTCTAGATAGAGTAAATCCTATCTAAGCAAAGCTAGAAAATATTCGGGGATAGTCGTTCTTACCCATGGATTCTACCCTCTTAGATCAAGTCCGCCACCTATGCCGCGATCGCGCTGCCTATGAACACCTCAAAGCTATTTTGGTGCAGCAGGAGCGTGTTCACCAAATGAGCTGGGAAGAGCGGTATGAAAAACTGATAACAGCACAGTCATCAGACACACAGACGGATATTTTTAGCAATATTATTGCTAGGGAAAAAGCACTTGCACAGCTTGCTGATGCTATTCAGCGATCGCAATCTTTAGAGCTAGTTTTACAAATAGCTGTGCAAGTAGCCCAGAAATTAATCCAAGTCGATCGCGTCGCAATTTTTCGCTGCCTTCCTGATGGAAAAGGCGAGTTCGCCACTGATGCGATCGCCTCAGGGGTGACATCTCTTAGCGATATGCCCGAAAGACAGCTTTCACTAGCTCGGTACATGATTGAGTCTACAGATCCAGAAAATTCTGCTCAGACTATTGACAGTATTCGGACTTCTAGCCTGTCGTCTTATATCGTGACGCTACTTGAACAGATCGGCATTTCATCCTATGCAGCTAATACGATATATGCAGGACAAGATGTTTGGGGAACTCTAGTTGCTTTTCATGGTAGTGCTTATCATAGTTGGTCAGAGAGCGATCGCACGTCTCTATCATTGATTGCAGCACAGATTGGTATTTCCATCTCCTTAACTAATTTACGCCAACAATCTCAAGAGCTAACTGATGATTTGCAAGCTTTACAGAGTGAATTAGATAATTTACAAAAAACAGTTGCAGAACTCGTCGAGAAAGAGATTAAGTTGGCTATTGAGTCAGAGGTTGCCTCAAATGCTGAGCAATCCACTGCGTCAACTATTGATGAGCAAACCATAACTGCAATCAATCAAAATGTAGTTGAAGAGCTGGAAAATACTGTTGTAAACGAAGATGTAGAGCCTGATGATTTAGCAGTCAGCCAGAATGAGAAAGATACAGATGCAGAAGAGAATGAATTAGAAGCAATAGTTATTAATACCGATATTAATACCGACGAAATTAATAACTTTAGAGATGACTCCATCTCTCAGAATGGATTGCCTCCACTCTTTTTAGTTCCAGATTCTATATCTCCAATCTCAGATGAAGATGTGGAGCCAGATGAGGCAGTTACGTTAGATGAGCCAGCGATAAATTTCACGCGAGATGACATCTCCTATGTGATTATGCCTGATAATCTTAAAGTGATTTCAGACATTGCATCTGCTCCAGACGAATTAGACCAAGATAAATCAGTAGAGAATTCTGTAGCTGAGACGGAGGTAATTCTTCCAGAGACAATGATATTAGAAACGTCTGAGGCTGAAGGTTATCCAGATGAAAAAAGTGAATTAGAATCATCTGAGGCTGAAGATATAGAATCACAAGAATCTGAACAAGAGATGATCGCTACAGAATTAGCCGAGACAGAATTATCCCCACCACAATTATCGGAGATAGAAGAATCAGAGTCTTTAGCATCTGAAGAGTTGGAACCAAAGACGAGCAAGACAGATTTTCTGTCCGAGATCCAATCAATGGAGCCAGCAATACTTGCACCAGAGCTTGTTCGACAAGAAGCCATAGAATCAGAAATCGAGGAGCCTGAAGATGAGTCGTCTGAAGTTGAGTCTATGGATGAGCCTCAGACTGGTTTCGATACAACTATAGATTTTTCGCATAATAATGAAGAAGATGAAGAGCCTGCAATCGAACCACAGTTCATGGAAACGATTTTGGAGATCGCGGGTAATGATCTTAAAGCAACTGAATTTTTGTTAAATGTGATTGACTCGTATTTGGAAGAGACCCCTCAGTTAGTCCAATCTATTGACAGGGCACTGGCTGTCGATGATCGCCCAAGACTTTTACAGTCCTTAAATACATTACGCTCAAGTAGTGACTATATCGGAGCCTTGACACTTGCATATCAATGCCGTCAACTCGAATTGGCGATAAGAGCGAATTATGTCGTGCTAATTTATGCTTGCTTATCGCAGGTAGCAATCGAGGCACAGAGAGCAACTGATGCATTACGCATAGCGCGATCGCGCTATGCGTTATAAAGTAGATGAGTGCGTTGCGCTTCTCTACTTAAATTGGTCTACCTGCACATGATTGGCAAAGTGATTAGTGGGAGATATCAAATCATCCAAGCTCTTGGAAGTGGGGGCTTTGGAGAGACTTATTTGGCTGAAGACTTGCAGTTGCCAGACCATCAGAAATGTGTGGTTAAAAGACTCCAGCCTACTTCTAGCGATACTTTTGTATTGGAAATTGCTAGTCGATTATTTGAGACTGAGGCAAGGGTTTTACATAAGCTTGGTAGCCACGATCGCATTCCTCGTTTGTTAGCTCATTTTGAAGAAGATCATCAGTTTTATTTGGTGCAAGAGCTGATCGATGGCTATGAGCTTACTAACGAAATCATCTCTATTGAGCGATCTGCTGATGGCTATCCATTGGGGCGGATGAATGAAGCTCAGGCGATCGCTTTTTTGATCGATGTACTAGAAACCCTCGTTTTTGTGCATCAACAGGGCGCGATCCATAGGGATATTAAACCCGCTAACTTGATGCGTCGGCGTACCGATGGCAAATTAGTATTGATCGATTTTGGAGCTGTTAAGCAAGTGGGAACGGCGGTTGTTTCCAATATTGGATCTACGGTTGCCATTGGTACAGATGGCTATATGCCCAATGAGCAAGCGATCGGCAAGCCTAGACCCTGTAGTGATCTTTACGCTGTTGGGGCGATCGCAGTGCAAGGACTGACGGGAGTTGCCCCAAATTTGTTATCTGAAAATCTAGAAACAGGTGAATTAGCTTGGCGAACATCTCCTGACTATGCAGCTTTAAAATATCGTGCCAGTGTCAGCGATGAATTGGCGATGATCATCGATAAGTTAGTCAAATATGACTTTCGCGATCGCTATCAGTCTGCTGAAGCTGTACTGACAGATTTACGAAAATTAGCATCGCCAATCGCACCCACAATTTTATCTACGACGGTGCAGGCTAATTTTCAAGGGCTAGTCTCAGCTTTTAATCCAAATGATGATGTGGCAACAACGGTTTCCTCAAAAGTCTCAGCAATGGATCATCTACAATTTAGTCAAAAAAATCGCTTGGTGCTGATCGCGGTGGGGATCATATCGGCGATCGTGGCTATTGGTGCTGTATGGATATTTTTCCGTCTTTCACCCACAATCAAGAGTGATCTTAATATTAATGCTAACGCTAATGCTAGTTTACCTAGCCCCAAATATCTATTTCTCTCAGAACGTGCGATCGGCGATCAAGATTTAGCGAATAAGAGTGCTCTTGAGCTAGATATCATGCGCAATGAAGTTTTTGCCCGTTATGGTCGCCGCTTTAAAGATCCTGAATTGCAGTCATATTTCAATATGCAACCTTGGTATAAACCCATCTATGAACCTGATAAATTTCCTGAGGATCTTCTAACCACAACGGAAATAAAAAATGTGAAGTACCTTCGTGATTTTCAAGATCGTTTTGCTAGAAACTCTAATACGTCGCAATCTACTCCTACTAATATTTCAAATTCTCTATGTGACTACACTAAACGTTTAATTTCTGATCCCAATCCGCCGATTAATGTCCGTCAAGATGCGGGCGTAGATTTTGCGATCATTGGCAAACTCGACAATGGCACACAAATTACAGTGCAGAGCGAAAAGCAAGGCTGGCTCCAAATTTCTGAACCGATCGCAGGTTGGGTCGCGGCTAATCGCACCAAACCCATATGTCTATAAAAATACCTGCTGCGCACGTATTTTTATAGACATATGGGCGATCGCAACAATCACGGTAAAATTCATTTATAAATATCTTGGCATAATTAAAAACCCCAATCCAAAAACTGTACCGCCCGATGCGCGGGCGGTACAGTTTTTGGGGTTTTATATTTAATTGCTTAGCTACTTAGCGGTGCGGCGCACCGCCATCAAATCCCACTTATTTAGATTGATGCTGTGACAGAAATTTCTGATTGGAGCGATATAGAAGCTCAACTCCAAGAAACCAAAGGACTATTAGAAGAAATCGAACAGCGTTTCCTGCAAGTTCGTCGTGATTCGCTCAAGCAGAACGAATTACAAACTCAAAAAGAACAAATTAGAGAGCAACTTCAAGATGTTTCTAGCGATCGCTCTGACAGAAACAAAAATCAAAAAATTCGACGTAAGCCTAATTCTCTCAATGAGCGCACAAGCCCACATAAAGAAGAGCTGCTCAAGCAATTAGAAGCAGTAAGCGAGCAACTCGAACAAATCGAAGCCGATCTTGAAAGTCGTTTACTCTCTTGGAGTAGTTTTCGTGAACCTTTTTGGCAAATCGTCCGTTTTGTCGGGATTGGCATAATTATCGGTGTAATTTTGAGAAGTTGTGCCAGTTAAAAAAATTAGATTTGGGCGCAGCCCAAATCTAATTTTTTAATTTTGAACCTTTTGATCGTGGCGCTTGTCAAAACCCTCGTACAGATAATTAAGCCTTCTCACAAAGGGGAAAATCAAATGTTTCGTAATATCAAAAAATTGTTGGCGATCGCTTGTGTAACTGTGGCAGTCGGAGCCGTGGCAATTCCAAATCTCGTTGCTGCACAAAATACCACTCAAAATAGCACCGAAAAACGCAAGCCCCGTCAAGGCGAAGGCTGGAAACAGTTGAATTTGACTGAAGCCCAAAAGGCACAAATGAAGTCTATTCGCGAAAGTGCCAAAGCTCGTAGCCAAGCTGTTTTGACTGCTGAACAACGCGCAATTATGGAACAAGCTCGTCAATCTGGCGATCGCAAGGGTGTACGCAAGTCTCTGAATCTAACCGATGCTCAAAAGCAACAAATGAAGGCGATCGCAGAAGACACCAAGGCGCAAATGAAGAATGTTTTGACTCCTGCTCAGCAACAACAACTTGAGCAAATGAAGCAACAACGCCAATCAAATCGCGGCACGACTCGTTAAGGAAGTCCTCGCTAGTCCCTACATTTACAGCGCTTTGCGCTGAAATAAAAACCAATAATTTTTAAAAGTGTTGCTCTGCAACACTTTTAAAAATTATTGGTTTTTATTCTGTTTGGGGAACTTCTTTCCATAATGTTGAAGTTTCGCGAATACTGGAAAAGGTTCCATTTCCTAAAATCAAATGATCCAAAAGTGGAATGCTCAGCATTCTTGCTGCTTCAAGTAATTGGCGTGTAAGCGTGATGTCTTCGGGACTTGGAGATGTATTTCCCGATGGATGATTGTGCGCCACAATTAGACGCACTGCACCGCTTTTGAGAACCTCTCGGAAAATATCACGGGGATGAGCGAGGGTTTCTGTCGCTGTGCCGATGGTAATAATGCGCTGGGCGATAATCCGATTTTTGTTGTCGAGCATTACTACAGCAAGGCGCTCTTGGGGTTGCCACATCAGGTCTTGACTGAGTGCTGCTGCTGCCACTGATGGATCAGTTACTTCGGTCAAATCTGGAGGCTTGGCATAGAGTGCCCTCTTGCCTAACTCGATCGCAGCTAAGATTGACGTTGCTTTTGCGGGGCCAACTCCTTCGATTTGCATTAGTTCCTGTGGTGAGACAGTCTGCAAAGCTGCCACAGGATCACTGGTGCGATCTTTGCCAATGGTTTGTAAGATTAGCTGTCCTAAGCCCACTGCTGAGAGTTTACCTGGTCCCTGACCTGTCCCTAATAAAATTGCGATTAATTCTGCATTAGATAAACTGCGAACTCCCTGACTGAGTAGCCTTTCGCGGGGGCGATCGCTTTCAGCCATATCCACAATTCGCAGAGAATAAGTCATCTAAAATCGCACCTAGTGTTGCAAGAATATTTTCTGTATTTTATCGTAATTGCTAATAAAAACCCAGAAAAAAGAGAGATGTAAGAGTCATATAGAAATGATTGATTTGTCCTAAGACACTTTGTGGCAGCTATGCTTGTGCAAAATAAATTATCCAAACTCGCGAGGATGTGCCTCGCAGGGACGAAACCTTACGAGTTTGGATTTTAATTAATTATGTCCATCTACTTACTTTCAAGTTGAGTAAGTTGTGGTTGAGTCATTAGCGCTTTCTATGAATCCCAGAAATAAGCACATAGATAGCTAGTCAAAACGGGAACTGGAAATCCAGTTCTCTGAGATTCAGCATTAGAAATTTGGGGCTGCAAAATCGCTTGACATTGCGGTAAAAACTGTTGCTTCTCTGGCGCTTTAGATTTCAACTGTTTAAGTTGATTTACAGTAGCAGGATTGACAGTACTTACTGATGTCTCAGCCCTTTGTTGGATTTCTACCCATTTTGTGATTTGGACTAATTCTGCGCGATAAGCCTTGATACGCTGTTGGGCATCGCCATATAGCACAGAGTCAGTAGTCACATTCTCTAAAAGCTTTAAAGCCTGTTGTCGCTTTTCTTGGGCAGACTTCCAAACAGTTGACTTGTGCGGTGGATTTTGAGTTGCTTTCGCCGCCTCAATCGTGACATTCTTTGATGACTCTAGATTTTTATTAGCTGTCTGTTCAACATTGATTTTGCGATCGAACTCGGCAAGTTTCGGACGCAGAGTTGCTAACTCAGCCTGTGCATCCGCATATAGAGAAGCAGGTCGATCAGAGATTTCTTCCAGCTGTGAAATGATCGTTTGTAAACGATTACGTGTTCCTGTGAGCGTTTCTAGTTTCGTGATTTTCTTGGGATTAATATCTTGATTACTAAAGTTCCTTGCATTAGCTAGATATTGTTGCTGATTAGAACGATCCCACACTAGCCATCCACAAATTCCGACGATGCCGATCGCAGCCACGGCAAAAGCTATAGAAAGAAGTAAAGACTTATCCTTAGGGTAAGCAGTTTTTATCGGTTCATTTTCGGTTTGGATCTTATCGATAGGTTTTTTAGTAGTGCGCCTAACCGTTGGTGGCGGTGGCAATGGCATTGGCTTTGCTGCCACAGTTGGAGAATCGAAAGTAAAGTCTTCATCCCTATCAGCCCAAGAGTTTTTTTTCTCTATAGGCGATTGCGATTTGGATTCTTGAATATTTACTTCAAAAGGATCTGTCTCAAAAGACTCTAGAGCAAACGTATTTTGCTGGAGAGGCTCTAGGTTAAATGATTGCAATTCCAGATTGTCTAAGCCAAAATCTTCATTCTTAATATTATTAATTTCATTTTTATTAGTTTGATGGACAGCTTTATTGGCAGCAGCCTTTAGATCATTATCGATACTACTCTTAAAGCTTTTTAAGTCGTGATCAGGCTCAAGATTTGCCGACTGAATCTCTGTCTCATCATTGTCAGGGAGAAATGACGGATTCTGAATGTTATTGATATCGCCAAATTCCTCTAATTCTTCAAGATCAAGTTCAATTAAAGGTAAAGGTGGCTTAATCTCTGCCGTTCTATGCCATTCGGGATGCTTTGCCCCAGATAATCTACCATACACAACTAAGCTATCTACCCCCTCGATTGGTAGCTTATCAATACAGCGTTTCACAATATTATAGAGGGAGGCATAGTCAACATCATCGCCATCTGCTCTGGTAATCAGAACATGCAACTGAGATTCTTTGCGGCGGATTTGAGTTTTTACCTTATAGTTTTGAAGGTCTGCCTCTATCGCATTGACAATGCTAGCCTCATCCATCTTGAGATCCTCATCCTTGCGTTTCGATCGCACATATTAAACGAAAAGCCATACAAATATCCAACAAATATCCAACAAATATCCAACAATATCCAACCAAATGACTACAAAAAGATGAACTTTTTGCCTCAAATTTACAATACACCCAGACGTTGGTGGACAGAGTTTTCTTTACAAACTAAGCTAATGGCTTTGATTACGCTATTAGTTTCTTTGTTGATGAGTGCTGTCACCTTTTGGGCTGTCAATGATATTCAGACTGATGCTCGACTCAATGATACGCGCTTTGGTAAGGATTTAGGTTTGTTACTTGCAGCTAATGTTGCCCCCTTGGTAGCCAAAAATGATCTTCAAGAAGTAACTCGTCTATCTAAAGAATTTTACGAAAGTAGCTCTAGCATTCGCTATATTCTCTACGCTGATCCCGATGGTGAGATTTTTTACGGGATTCCATTTAACTCTAATGAGGTAAAAAATTCTTTAAGTATCAGGCGACGCATTCAGTTACCTGAAGATCCGATGATGCGTCCCGATCGCCCTTTGGTAAGGCAACATGTCACGCCACAGGGGGAAGTCACCGATATATTTGTCAATTTGCAGCACGACGGCAAAGCTTTAGGAATTATTGCGATCGGCATCAACCCTAACCCGACAGCGGTTGCTTCGTCGAGCCTGACTCTAGATGTGACAACAGCAGTATTTGTGTCGATCTGGGCGATGGTGATTTTGGGGGCAGCCTCAAACTCAGTGACGATTACTCGACCACTCAGGGAATTGGTGGCGGGGGTACAAAATATTGCTAGTGGCAATTTCAAGCAACGGATCGATTTGCCTTTTGGTGGGGAGCTTGGGGAATTAATCCGTAGCTTTAATGAGATGGCGCAACGGCTGAAAAAATACGAAGAGCAAAATATCGAAGAGTTGACTGCTGAAAAGGCGAAGCTGGAAACTCTAGTATCGACGATCGCAGATGGCGCATTGTTACTCGACTCAGATATGCGAATCGTGCTTGCCAATCCTGCGGCGATCAAGATTATGGGGTGGGATCAGGATTTAGATAAAAATACATGGCAAGGCAAAAGCATTTTGAACATTTTGCCAGAGCGACTCAGTGCTGACTTAGGGCGATCGCTCATGCAAATTGCCACAGGCGATCGCGAGGGCGGCGAATTTCGGATTATGGCTTCTGGTGAGAAGGGCGACTCAGTGCTTGCCCATGCTTTTAGGATTTGGATTACGAGTGTGCTCAGCTCCAGTAATGCAATTAAGGGGATAGCAATTACGATTCAGGACATCACCCGTGAGGTGGAGCTAAATGCAGCGCAGAGTCGATTTATTAGCAATGTCAGCCATGAATTACGCACACCTTTGTTTAATATCAAGTCTTTTATTGAGACTTTGCACGAATATGGTGATGAACTGAGTGATGATCAGAAGAAAGAATTTCTCGGTACAGCCAATAATGAAACCGATCGCCTGACACGCCTTGTGAATGATGTGTTGGATCTATCTCGCTTAGAGTCAGGTCGTCAATATCATTTCACGGCGATCGACTTATCTGAGACGATTGAGCAAACGGTGCGGACTTACAAGCTCAATGCTTCTTCTAAGGGTGTTGAGCTATTGCATGAAATTTCGCCCAACCTCGAAAGGATTTGGGGGAATTATGATTTGATATTGCAGGTTTTATACAACTTAGTTGGGAATGCTTTAAAGTTCACCGAAACTGGCGGCAAGGTCACGGTTCGGATCTATCCTTGGCAAGATCAAACTACCACTCAACCCCATCGTGTCGTCAATTATGTGCGGGTCGAGGTTGAGGATACTGGCTATGGCATTCCTGCCGAAGATTGCGATCGCATTTTTGATCGTTTTTATCGCGTAGAGGATAAAGTGCATACGCTCGAAGGGACGGGACTAGGTCTATCGATTGTGCGTAATATCATTGAGAAACATCACAGTGAGATTCATATCAAGAGTGAAGTTGGCGTTGGTAGTACATTCTGGTTTGATCTAAGCGTGTATCAAGATCGGTGTGAGTTACCTGTAGTTAATGCGATCGCAGCACCTGTGCAAGCAATGTCGGTATAGCGCGATGTATGACAATACCTGTAAATTCTTAGTTGAAAATTTCCCCACCGACTTTGCTACTTGGCTGCTGGGGAAACCGATCGCCCTAACCAAACTCGAACCATCGGAACTCTCAGTCGATCCGATTCGTGCCGATTCAGTTATTCTTCTAGAATCCTCAGCAGTTATTATGCATCTGGAGTTTCAAACCAAAACCGATGACATAATGCCTTATCGGATGGCAAATTACTATTTGAGGCTTTACGGTAAATATCCCGCCAAAGAAATTCATCAAACCGTAATCTACTTAAGACCAACAAAATCAACACTTGCGTATCAAACCAACTTTAAAACAAACAAGCTAAATCATGAATTTAATGTAATTCGACTATGGGAACAACCCACCGAACCTTTTCAACAGTATCAAGGGCTTTTACCTCTGGCAGTTCTAACAAAAACAGGTAATCCCAGCGAAACCTTACGAGAAGTTGCCAAATTAATCGACAATATTGAAGATCGAAAAGTTAAAAGTAATGTCACTGCTGCCACAGCAATTATTTCTGGGCTAGCATTAGATCATGAAGTAATTCAACGATTACTTAGGAGTGAAATCATGGAAGAGTCAGTAGTTTATCAAGAAATTTTGCGCGAAGGCTTAACTAAAGGAAAAGCTGAGGGTTTAGCCAAAGGTAAGGTTGAAGCAGCTAATCAAATAGCTCTAAACATGCTGCGATCTAATATGTCTCCAGATTTGGTAGCTCAGTTAACTGGGCTAACCGTAAAACAAATCCTAAAACTGCAAAAACTATCCACAAAAAAGGGACAAAAGCCAAAAGCTAACCTGAATAATCACTAATTAAACCAAGCTCTAATTTTCTATGTTCCTAGCGCCAATCCTCAAAGCTGAAAACATCTCGAAATCCTTTGGTGGCATTCATGCTGTCAGTAACGCTCAAATCGAAGTACCTGCGGGAAGTATCACAGGGCTAATTGGTCCCAATGGTGCAGGTAAAACTACATTTTTTGGACTGCTCTCCAACTTCCTTAAGCCCGATCGCGGTACGGTGCAGTTTAATGGATTGCCAATCCAAGGCAAACCACCCCATGCGATCGCTAAACTTGGTATGATCCGCACCTTTCAAGTGCCGCGTGTGTTGTCGCGGTTATCAGTGCTAGAAAATATGTTGCTAGCCGCTCAAGATCAGGTGGGCGAAAAGTTTTGGAACACTTGGTTTCAAGGACAAAAAATTGCTGTTCAAGAGCGAGAGAACCGCGAAAAAGCCAGACATATTCTTGAGTCTGTGGGCTTAATTAGAATGGAAGATGATTTTGCAGGTTGTCTATCGGGTGGACAGCGCAAATTATTAGAAATTGCTCGCGCTTTGATGACTGACCCTAAATTGATTTTGCTCGATGAACCTGCGGCGGGTGTAAATCCTGCTTTGATTGAGGAGATTTGCTGCTATATCCACAAGTGGAATCAAGAGGGAATGAGCTTTTTGATTATTGAACACAATATGGATGTGATTATGTCCCTGTGCGATCGCGTCTGGGTCTTAGCCGAAGGTCACAATCTCGCCGATGGCTCACCCTCTGAAGTTCAAAGTGATCCTAAAGTTTTAGAGGCGTATTTGGGCTCGTAGACATGTACAATGTATTGTACATAAATATTCGTTAGGTGATTGACATGAACGCAGTTACTTATACCTATGTACGCAACAATCTTGCCAAAACTTTAGAAAAGGTTTGTGATGATCATGATCCTGTAATTGTCACTCGCCAGAATCAAAATTCGGTGGTGATTATGTCGCTTGAAGATTATGAATCTCTTACAGAAACTGCTTATCTTCTGCGTAGTCCCAAAAATGCTCAGAGATTGATTCGGTCGATCGCTGATCTAGAATCTGGCAAGGGCAAGCAGAGAGAACTTGTCGAATGACGATAACTTTCTCTGACGATGCATGGGAAGATTATCTCTATTGGCAACGCACTGATTCTAAAATCCTCAAACGGATTAATATGCTGATCAAAGAAATTCAACGTAATCCCTATGAGGGGATTGGTAAACCAGAAGCCTTAAAACATGGCTTTTCAGGGTATTGGTCAAGACGTATTACTGACGAGCATCGCATTATTTACAAGTCTGAAGCTGATTCTTTACTAGTTGCTCAACTTCGCTATCATTACTAAGTCTCATGCAACTACAATCTACTTCTCAAGGTTTTAATGTCTTACTGCTTGTTCCAACGGGAATTAATGCTGCTATTGGTGGCTATGCAGGGGATGCATTGCCAGTGGCGAGAGCGATCGCATCTATAGCTGATAACGTGATTACGCATCCCAATGTCTTAAACGGCGCGAGTTTATATTGGTCAATGCCGAATGTTTTGTATGTGGAAGGTTATGCGATCGATCGCATGGCAAGGGGGAATTGGGGTTTGCGTCCTGTGCGAGCTAATCGAATTGGTGTAATTCTCGATCGCAGTATGGAGCCAGATTTAGAATTGCGTCATCGTCAAGCGATCGCAGCTGCTCAAGCCACGTTAGGTTTAAATATTACGGATATTCTCGTTACCGATCAGCCTCTTGGTGTAGAACTGCGATCGGGAGCCTCTGGCGCGACATGGGGAACGATCGCGAATCTCGATAGCTTATTAAGAGCCGCCGAAAAATTAATTAAAGTCTCCAAAGTCGAAGCGATCGCAGTGGTGGCAAGATTTCCTGATGACTCAGATAGCGAAGCATTACAAAACTATCGCCAAGGTAAAGGTGTGGATGCGCTTGCGGGAGCCGAAGCCGTAATTAGTCATGCGATCGTGCGAGAATTTGCTATTCCCTGCGCCCATGCTCCTGCTTTGCAACCATTGCCACTAGATCCGAGCGTTTCGCCTCGCGCTGCTGCCGAAGAATTAGGTTATACGTTTTTGCCTTGTGTATTGGTTGGCTTGAGCCGCGCCCCAAAAATCATTACATCGCCAGATTTATTTAATGCTGGTGATTTGACAGCCGATCATATTGATGCGATCGTCACTCCCTATAGTGCCTGTGGCGGCGCAGGTTTACTAGCACTTAATCCACTTCCCCATGTGCAGACTATTTTTGTTAGAGAAAATCAAACAGCATTGAATGTTACGCCTGAAATGTTGGGCTTAAAAGGTATTCAAGTTGAAAATTATTGGGAAGCGATCGGGGTTTTAACCGCGATTAAATCTGGAATTAATCCTCAAAGCTTACGGATATAAACGATATTTTTATGAATAAACGTTGCGGGGAATATCGCTGTGGCAACAAATCTAGACTATTAAGCGATATTTTGCAGTTTTAAGTGCAGAATTTATGGGACGATTAGCTAGATAATATTCCCAAACTATAACAATTATGAAATTTTGGAAGACTAGCGTTTCAGCATTGTTTGCTACAGTTATATTTGCTTCTGAGGCTCTATTAGTAGTTCAGACAGCTGTTGCACAACCTAGTAGCACAATAGCTCCTTCAAGCCTGAAGACAACTATTGTAAACAGAGCAATTACTGAAAGCGAGGTTTTAGCAGCCCAAAAAGCTTGGGGGGACGCATTGGTATCTATTTCCAAGACATACGAGACTGAGGGAAAAGATGCTGCTAAAGCATTAGCTGGAAAGGTAATTGACGAAGCCTACGGTTACCAATTTGGACTTGTTCTTTTCAAGCCAACACTCACTACAGCTCCCCAGACATTCCGAACTACCCGTGCAAGCGCTCTGGCTTATTTTGTCGGCGATGATCCTACATTTCCGAGAGATAAAGGTTTTGCTTTGAATGGTTGGCGAAAAGTAGAGAGTAAGAATATTGGAATCTTTATTTCTGGCGATACGGCTACTTCTATGGGTAAAGTGACTCTTACCGATAAAGATGGCAATGTGATCACCGTAGACAAAACTTGGCAGTTCTTTAAGGACGATACTGGTAAGCTACGCATTATTGTTCACCACTCCTCACTACCTTATTCAGGTAAATAATTTATCCAGCAATGCGATCGCAAACCGCAAAATGGGAAGAATCGCTTTGCGATTCTTCCCATTTTGCAGCACGAATATTAATATCAAACTAGGAAGTGAAAGATTTGCCTAAGCCGATCGCTGCTAGCTTTTTCCGAAAAGTGATCGAGCTTTTATCACCTGCAATATGTACCTCATCAGCAAGGCAAATGGGCAAATCTTCAGGCCATTGCTCCTCAACGATCGCCTTGTCCTCATAAAACACCTGATCATTAAAATCGAGGGTATCTTGTAGTGGAGCATCTTTATCGAAGTTCCGACAAATCGGCACGAATAATCGAGTTTTACGGGCAGAGATTGGGGAAGCCGCATTGAGAACATGGAGTTTCCCATGAGGGAAAAAGACGGTTAATTTGGCGGTGAAAGGAACAAATAGTTCAAATAGTCTGCGCCACGAAAAATCTGGTGGAGCTAAATGCTTCATGCCATGAGCATAGTTACTAACAGAGCTGATATAGTCAGCTCTGAATCCAGAGCTAGTTTGCTCAATGGTATAGTCTGGAACTTCTGGATTATCAGCTTCGCCAAAGGATTTAGCATGAATAAAGGCAAAATGACTGACATCCAAGAATCCTTCTACTTGCCGACCTGCTGCCGCATCCAAATCAACAGAATTGGGCAGTACCTGAATATAATCTGGATCTTCCCATTCAGCCAATTCAGGAAATGGAACTGAACCATTGTCTACCAATCTTGTCCAGACTAAACCATAGCGTTCCATAACTGGATAGGTCTTAAGCTTGAGTCTTAATGGAATTGTGGCATCGGGCTGAGCAGGAATAAAGACACATTTGGCATCGCAGTCATATTGCACACCATGATAGGGGCAAACGAGGCGATCGTTTTCAATCCAGCCCAAGCTTAGGGGTGCGCCTCGATGTAGGCATAGATCTTTGGCAACGATAATCGTACCATCGGAAACTCGATAGATTACTAAGCGCTCGTCTAATAGATGCGTGCCATAGGGCTTTTCGGTTGTGATTTCATGGGAGAAGGCAACAGGATACCAGAAGGGCGCAAGCGCATGCCAATCAGTTGGGCTAAAGGTGCAATTGCGTGGCAAATATACTTCTTGGGTTGCTACCATAAACATCACTCTTGTGCATTGATCTACAAGCCTGACGTTACAGCGATATAAAAATCTATTCTGTATAACTTTGCACGAATCCAATTGCTCAACTTTGAACTCAATTTGGACTCTGAAAAGTTTTTGAAATGGCTAAAAAGCAGCCTTTTTAAAAAGTTTCTGGATTCTAAATTGAAAATTGGTATATTTCTGTGTAACAATTGTAGATCGCACTTTTAAGTAATCTCACAACTAAAAAAATGGCTAAAAACAAAGGTGTCCGTCTCGTAGTTACATTAGAGTGCACCGAATGTCGCACTAATGCTAACAAGCGATCGCCTGGTGTGTCTCGTTATACGACTATGAAAAATCGTCGTAATACAACCGCAAGATTAGAACTCAAAAAGTTCTGCCCTCATTGCAACTCTCATACCGTTCATAAAGAAATCAAATAGTCCACTAATCCAATAACTAAAACCGCGTAATCCCAATCATGGCAATGAACTCCTCTTTTTATCGCAAGCGCCTCTCCCCGATCGCGCCTGCTGCCAAAATCGACTATAAAGATGTCGAATTACTGCGTAAATACATCACTGAGCGCGGCAAGATTTTGCCTCGCCGCATTACAGGTTTAACTGCAAAGCAACAGCGTGCATTGACGACAGCGATTAAACAAGCCCGTGTAGTTGCGTTACTGCCTTTCATCAACAAAGAAGGTTAAAAAGTATAAGGACGCGATGCGTCCTTTACTTTTTCAAAAAAAAGAGAGACGCGATGCGTCTCTCTTTTTTTATAGGCATTGCTCGATTACCGCAATGACTGATTGCGAAAGACTATCAAAGTCATAGCCGCCTTCTAACCCAAATAAGATCTTTGGGGTTAGATCTAAACACATTTTAGTAAATGTGCCAAAATCTTCTGGCTTCAGCAAAATACTAGCTAAAGGATCGTCAGCATTAGCATCAAATCCTGCGCTGACAATTAATAAGTCAGGATTGAAATTTCGTAAAAACGGCATGATCTGATTTTCAAACACGGGTAAATATTCCGCGATCGCTGAACCCGATCGCATTGGGATATTCAAAATATTGTCATGATTTCCTGTCTCATCTTTGCGACCTGTCATCGGATAAAACGGTGCTTGGTGCGTAGAGATATAGGCAATATCAGGACGATCCCAAACTGCCTCCTGTGTGCCATTACCGTGATGGACATCCCAGTCGAGGATGGCAACACGCTGGAGATGTAATCGATCAATCGCAGACATCGCTGCGATCGCGGCATTACCAAAAATGCAAAATCCCATCCCTGAATGAGCACGAGCATGATGACCAGGCGGACGTGCTAGTACAAAAGCGGGGCGACCTGACTCTAGAACTAGATCAACACCATCAAGCCAAGCACTCAGGGCAAGTAGTGCCACATCGTAAGTTTGCGCTGACGCGATCGTATCTCCGTCTATATAACCTCCGCCACGCTCAGTAATTGCTTGCAAAGTTTCAAGATATTCTTGAGTATGAAAGCGAAGTACTTCTTTTAAGATGCTTTGCCGATAGGTTGGTTCTTGCCAAGTTAATTGCGTTGCGATCGCTGAATTTTTGAGAGCCTCAACTATCGCTGTAAGCCGACCAGATTTTTCTGGATGATAAAGCCCAGTATCATGACTCAAAAAACGATCAGAATAAATTATTGGGAATTTATTGGTAAATTTTGAAGAGATTGAAAGGTTGTTTGAAAACATACGTGCTTTTGCTGATCACCAAATCAGTGAATAGTTGTTGTCACCATAGAGACTAGCGTTATACTTTTAAAATCGTGGATTTATTTGAAATCTTTTATTGTTCCACAGCAATTTTACTTGGGTCTTTCATGTGGTTGATCCCTTACCTACAACGCAGCAATCAGATGTCGAGATGCAAGCTGTCCCAAAAGAGCTTGCTCTGTATATCCAAGAGATCATTCGTCTCTACAAAAAACATAACAAACAAAATATAATCGAATCTCTAAAAAACCTTATCTCTACAGTAAAAAGAGATACAGAGGTACAATCTTTTGCAGGTCTATCTTTGGGAAGCGATCAAAATAATTTGGAAATAGTGAATGAGGAGGCATTTCTTAAAAGTTGGGATGATATCTTCAATGTCCAAGTTTATATTGATACTGATATTTTTGGTGAATTAGATCCTAGACCTCCTGCTCTTGTGGAGCTAGACAATAGCAATGACAATGAAACAATAATCCAGCATACTGATGCAACTGAAATTTATGTTCAGGCATGGAAAGATCTAGCTCTGAGTATGTCTTCTTTCCCAGATGATTTGTTTACTCGACTCTGGACAACTACCGAGATTGCCAAAATTCTGGAATGTTCCCCCAGTAGTTTACGGCGATCGCGTAGGAGTGGGCGCTTACCAATTAAGGTCAAAGACCTGATTCTGGATTGTATTTCTCACGATGGCAAACGTAGTTTATGGTTTGTCCGCCCCGTCTAACTTTCTTTTTAGTTAGTGCCGTAGGTGCTGATAACTCAAAAATTGGTTTCACAACTGACAATCGCTATACAATTTAGAGCTATATATCTCATGGGCATAAATTTATAGATGTCTTTTCAAGATCTACGCAAACGATTTTTGCTAAGTAACATCTCGCTTTATTGGGTGTTGCTTGTACCGTTTGTGATACAAATTATCGGGACTGTAGGTCTGGTAGGCTATTTGTCCTATCGCAGTAGCGAGACGGCAGTCGATAAAATGGCAAATCAGGTAATGAGTGAATTAGGCGATCGCATTGATCAGAACCTTGTTAGCTATCTCAACAAACCAACTGAAATCAACCTCAATAATGCTGCTAGTATCAAGCTGGGGATTCTAGACTGGCAAGATTTAGCGGCTGTAGAGAAATATTTTTGGCAACAATCGCAGATCTTTCCAGAAGTATCTGCTGTGGCGATCTCGAATGAGCAAAAAGAAATTCTCATTGTGGAAAAATTAGATGATGGTTCTCGTGTGATTCGACTGAGAGATAAATCAACTAATAATATATGGGATAACTATCTGGCTGATAGAGATGGAAATCGTGTCAAGCTTCTTAGACGCTCGACTACATATGATCCTCACAACGACCCGCCGAATAATCCTTGGTATGGGAAGGCTAAAAATGCAGGGCGATCGCTGTGGCAGATTACTGTTTCTCTGGCAAATCCGAATATGCCTTCACTGATTGCGGTCAACTTCTTACCATTCTTCGATCGCAACAATAATTTTCAGGGTGTGTTGGGAGCTTCGGTATCGCTGACTCAATTAGGGGATTTTCTCCAGAAACTCAAAATTGGAAAAACAGGACAAGCCTTTATAATTGATCGCAATGGGCAGATGATTGGTATGTCAACAGGGGAAATTCCCTTTCGCCAAGGTATATTGACACCATTAACGCAAGACAAAGAGACTCTTGCTAAAAATGTTAATCCTGATAATCGGAGGCTAAGCGTTTTTGATAGCCAAAATACCACAACCCAAATAACCGCAAATTATTTAAAAGAGCGTTTTGGTCGTCTAGAAAATATTTCTGAACGTCAACAGTTTCGATTTGAGAAAGATGGCACCCGATATTTTGTGCAGATTGCACCGCTAAAAAATGAAGTTGGATCTAATGATTTAGATTGGCTCTCAGTAATCGTGATACCAGAATCTGACTTTATGTCCGAGATTCAAACAAGTACTAATTGGACAATTCTTTTCTGTGGACTGATTGTGTTTGTTGCAATTGGGGTGGGGTTACTCACGGCTCGATGGATTTCTTGCTCAATATTGAAGTTAAGTAAGGCAAGTGAATCGATCGCAAAGGGTAATTGGCAAAGTTTGCCAGAAGACGTAAAGATTGCTGAGCTCAAAACTCTAGCAACATCGTTTAACTGGATGTCTGCACAACTCCATCAATCATTTTCACTAGTAGAAAATTCTCTGCGAGATTCAGAAGTCAAATTTTCGACAATTTTTCAGGCAAGTCCCGATCCTGCATGGATTGCGACATTAGCCGAAGGAAGATGTTTATATGTTAATCAAAGCCTGTGTAATTTTCTAGAAGCTTACTCAAGCGATATTATTGGCAAAACATGTGTGCAACTTGAACTATGGGAGAATATTGAAGATCTCCAGCATTATAGAGAAGTCCTAATTAGTAAAGGGATTATTCAAAATTTTGAAGCAGTAGTTCATACTAAGACGAAACAGAGAAAAACAGTCTTAATATCGGCTAGTACTATATGTATAGACGATCAGGACTGTGTGATCGGTGTCATGAAGGATATTAGCGATCGCAATCAACTAAAAATTAAACTCATTGAGAATGAGTCAAGATTAGAAGCATTTCTAAATAATATGCCTGCTATTAGCTATATCAAGGATCTAGAAGGCAAGTATTTAAATGTGAATAGAGAATTTGAACGGGTATCGAAAATTAGTCAAGATGATATGTTTGGCAAAACTGATTATGATTTTCTACCTTTAGAAGTTGCCGATAGTCTGCGGGCTAACGACCGTCAGGCAATCCTACAAAAATCTACGATTCAAGTTGAAGAAAGCGTAGAATTTCCTGATGGAATTCACACTTTTTTTGCAACTAAGTTTCCGCTTTGTGACCTGCAAGGCAATATTTATGCTACTGCTGGCATCTCTATAGATGTTACCGATCGCAAACAAACTGAAAGTGATCTGCGAGAAAGTCAAGCCGATCTCAAGACTGCATATATTGAACAGAATACTCTGTTTAATGCACTTACTGATGTGATCTTAGTGCGTAATGCAGAGGGACGTTGTCTCAAAGTAGCTCCGACCAAAGGTGTGAATCTAAAGGGAACTCAAGAGGAGGTTTTAAGCAAGCCAATTCAAGAAGAATTGCCGATGGAAGTAGCGATTCTTATTTTGCAAACCATTCACAAAGCTTTAACGACCAAGCAAATGGCAAGTTGTGATTATGTTTTAGAAATTGATGGCAGAGAAATATGGTTTTCTTCCAATATTTCGCCCTTGGCTGAAGATACAGTTATCCAAATTTCAAGGGATATCACAGAACGGAAACTGTCAGAAATAGCTTTGGCAAAAGCTAAAGAAGATGCAGAAGCGGCAACTAGAGCGAAGAGTGAGTTTCTGGCTAACATGAGTCATGAAATACGCACGCCGATGAATGGAGTTTTGGTGATGGCGCAGTTGCTTGCCACGACTGAACTTACGGAAGATCAAAAAGACTTTGTGCAAACTATCCTAGAAAGTGGTGATGTCCTTTTAGCGGTCATCAACGATATTCTTGATTTTTCTAAAATTGAATCAGGGATGCTCCAAATAGAGCAAAGAGAATTTGTCTTAGCCGAGGTCTTAAGTTCAGTTTGCAATTTAATGAATGGTCAAGCTAAAGACAAAACAATTGAACTGCAATACACAATCGACTCTAATGTTCCTTTAAATGTGATCGGTGATAGCTCTCGTTTGCGTCAGATTCTGATTAATCTAGTTGGGAATGCGATCAAATTCACGCCTCAGGGCAAGGTATCGGTTGCGGTTAGTGGCAGCCCATTATCTGATGGTGATCAGTATGAACTTAAATTTGCGGTTACTGATACTGGCATCGGTATTCAAGGCGATCGCATATCTAGTCTATTTCAAGCTTTTACGCAAGCTGACACCTCGATTAGCCGAAAATATGGTGGTACTGGCTTAGGTTTAGCGATTAGTAGGAGATTAATTGAGCTAATGGATGGAACGATCTGGGCTGAGAGTTTTGGGGGAGTTGGCGGTAATCCTCCTTTAAACTGGCAGTCTCATCTAGTTACCCAAGGAGCAACATTTCATTTTGTGATTCAAGTTAGGAGTTCGTAGGGGCAAAGCATTCCCACCACAATCTATAATTTTTTAGATATTATTTATTTGGGAATGCTTTGCCCAAAACCTTACAACGTAGGGATCATTTGTCTGTGAAAGCAGAGAGGGCTTAGCATTTGCGGATCAAGGTTCCTGTGGAAGTATAAAAATGGTGGCGCAAATGCTAAGCCCCTAAAAGTTTGATGTGATCGCTCTTATTTTGCGTATAAACCCTGCAAGGTCGGAATAAACGAGGGGTAAGAAATGGCAGCAGACTCGGCGCGATTGATGGAAGTTTTGCCCTTGGCGACTAGAGCAGCGATCGCCAGACTCATAGCAATACGATGATCGTCATAGCTATCTACTTCAGCACCAGTGAGAGCTTTACCCCCAACGATCTCCATCCCATCTGGAAGTTCCGTAACATTCGCTCCCATCTTCGTCATTTCCTTGACCATCGCCACAATGCGATCGCTTTCCTTGACTCGCAACTCGGCAGCATCCTCGATAATGGTTGTTCCCTCCGCACAGCTAGCTGCGATCGCTAAAATCGGGATCTCATCAATTAATCTCGGAATTACCGCGCCACCAATCCTACAAGCCTTGAGGCTGGAAGATCTTACTCGCAAATCGGCAACGGGTTCACCTGTAACTTCGCGTTGATTCTCATAGGTAATATCTGCGCCCATTTCAGCAAGAATTTCGAGAATGCCTGTGCGAGTAGGGTTAACCCCAACATTCTCAATTACTAAATCAGAATTGGGAACAATGGAAGCCGCTACTAACCAAAATGCCGCCGAACTAATGTCTCCAGGTACGGTCACTTCCTGCCCAACTAGTTTTGCGCCGCCTTTAACGGCGACAGTATTTGTATCAATATCAACTGTGATTTTTGCCCCGAAGGCAGCTAGCATTCTTTCACTATGATCGCGCGATCGCTCTGGCTCGGTGATAATCGTTTCGCCATCGATCATTAAACCCGCTAGCATAATGCAGGACTTGACCTGAGCCGAAGCTACAGGTGATTGATAGTGAATTGCCTTTAAATTTTGACCTGAAATTGCTAGTGGCGCTCTTGCTCCATTTTCCCGACCCCAGATGCTTGCTCCCATCTGGCGCAAAGGATTGACCACGCGAGACATGGGGCGCGATCGCAAAGAGCTATCGCCAGTGACGGCAAAAAAGCGATCGGGATGACTTGCCAAAATCCCTAACATCAAGCGTAGAGTTGTTCCCGAATTACCAGCATTCAATACATCTAACGGTTCCTTAAGATTGCCTAGCCCAATGCCCTTAATCGTTACTAATTCCGAGTTAAGTTCAGATATCTCCGCACCCATCGTCGAGAAACAAGCCGCAGTACTACGCGGATCTTCACCCAGTAATAACCCTCGAATGGTGGTTTCGCCCTCTGCTAGTGAGCCAAGCATTAACGCCCGATGCGAAATTGATTTGTCTCCAGGGATCGTAATTCTCCCATGTAAACCTTGTGGTAATTGGCTTGCATCAATGCTGAGAAGGTGATGGGTTTGAGTAGTATCGAGGTCAATCATGTTAGAGTCATTTAGCAGTTAGTATTAGAGTAAGACAAAATCACGGCAAATTTAGCATTAGCTTTTTATGAATCCCCCTGAGCCAAATTCTACTGATTTAAATGCGATCGCTACAGATAGCATCCTAAACAGTGACACCAATCCCCAAACGCCACAAAATCTGGGAACGTTTCTTGATCGCCTCTATGGGACATTGTTTTTGCCACAAGTGACTTTTGAGCAGCTCAAGGCAAATCCAAACTTTGCGCAAGCCACGATCGTAATCGC
The DNA here is from genome assembly GCF_002914585.1 of Pseudanabaena sp. BC1403. Lineage (NCBI taxonomy): Bacteria > Bacillati > Cyanobacteriota > Cyanophyceae > Pseudanabaenales > Pseudanabaenaceae > Pseudanabaena > Pseudanabaena sp. BC1403. The sequence goes on along the minus strand of NZ_PDDM01000027.1, from coordinate 15,891 downwards.
TTTAGTAAATATTCTAGAAACCTTACGCCTTGACCAACTTGTAATTTATAGAATCATTTGGTCAGTGATTAGTGGATTTATTGGTTGGATGTTTTTTACTTTTCTGCTTAAGCAATTAGCTAATGTTTTTCAAAAGAATATCGAGATGCGCGAATTGCTAACCCTGACGGGTTTTGCTAGTTTACCTTGGCTATTTATGGCTCCAGCGCTAAGCCTGCCGCCCCAATTTCGTGTTATTGCGGCGATCGCTGTACTGTTCTGGTTTATCGTTTGGCAAGTATGGAGCGCATCAGTGGCATTAGGAATTAAAATCTGGAAAACTTTAGCGATCGTGCCTTTAGCAATATTTGGCGGCATAGTTGCCTTAATTTGGCTAGCAAATACCTTTAAGTTGATACTAAGTATTAGTCTGTGATTTTTGTTTCATTAATTCAAAATCCAAAGAGTGAGAGGCGGCGCTTTGTGCCACCTCTCACTCTTTGGATTTTGTTTATAGTTTTGAGGCTTTTTGGAGCACTACCACTTTTGAGGGCTCTCTTCCACAAACCATTTAGGATTGCTATATATTAGATATACACTTTATAGTCTTGGCGTAATACCAATTCACAAAAGTGTGACAACACTTCTGTGAATTAAAAACCAAACCCTGTAAGGGTTTTAAAAACAAAAGTGGCTGCGCCACTTTGTGTTTTGGTATAAGTAAAGTTGAATTGGGATTAACGAAAAATATCTAATTAAAAAATCTTGATTTGGGAAGCTTGATCCCAAACTCCTAACCCAAAACTTACATGATTTCAGCACCAGAACCATCGAATGAAATAGAAAGAGTTGCAGCTCTGTATCAGTGCAATATTTTAGATACTGAGCCAGAGCAAGGCTTTGACGATATTACGAAATTAGCAGCCTATATTTGTCAAACACCGATCGCTTTGGTGAGTTTACTTGATAAAGAGCGGCAATGGTTTAAGTCAAAAGTTGGAATCATTGAAACAGAAACTCCGAAGGACGTAGCTTTTTGTGCTCATGCAATCCTAAAAGATGGAATTTTTATAATTCCTGACACTCTTAAAGACGAGAGATTTGCTAGCAATCCACTGGTAACTGGACCGCCTAACATTCGCTTTTATGCGGGAATCCCCATTAAAACGGCAGAAGGCTATCCTCTAGGTACACTTTGTGTAATTGATCGACAACCAAGAGAGCTGAGTACAGAACAAATATTAGCACTCAAATCACTTGGCAACCAAACTTCATATTTGATTGAAACTCGCCGTAGCTTAAATGAAATTAGTCGTTTATCCATACCGAAAAGCGCTAAACCTGCGGAGAAAAACTTTCTTAAGAAGATTGCATTTTGGACTGGAATTATCGCCTCAATTGTTATTGGGATGGGTGTGATTTCTTATGTAAATCTCAGCAGCTTAAAAGATTCAAATATTGATTTTTTGCAAAAACAAGATGAACTAGAGAAAATCCAGAAACCACTCAATCAAATCCGTGATTTAAAAAATTCAGTAGGAGTATATCTTCTTTTAGGTAATCAAGAAAGTCTAGAGGCATACAAGCTTTTGGTCGCAGAATTGGAAGTGGACATTCTAAAACTTCAGTACTTGAGTCAGAAGAATAGTAGAGAACAGTTAGCTAATCTGGATGGTCAGAAGAGTAGAGTTGACTATCAGGAAACGATCACACTCTTATTAAAACATCTTCGCAAAGGATTGCAAGACTCGAATGAAATTGTTGAGTCTTATAAATCTTCTGGACTAAAACCTACTCAGAAACTAATATTAGAGAAAAGAATTTGGGATGCTGAAGATCTTACTGAAACTGAACTAGAAGAACTAATTAATATTTCTAGGGATGATTTATCGTTATGGCTCCAAAAAAAGCAAGCTTCAACTGCTAATGCTGTTAATATTTCCTTAATTACACTGCTTTCGACTTTAGGCATACTTGGTTTGCTGTTTTATTCTGTCTACAATGAAACACTTACAAGTCGCCGACTAGAAACTAGCCTTAAGCAAGAACGAGATTTTACAGTTACAGTGCTGGATACAGTTGGTGCGCTTGTAATTGTATTAGATCTAGAAGGCAAAATAATTAGATTTAATCGTGAATGTGAAAGAGTAACTGGCTATTACTTTGAAGAAGTAAGAAATCAGAATTTTTGCAAGATTTTTCTGCCGCATGAAGAAGCTACGGCAGTTAGCAAGACCTTTACACGATTTTCTAATGGCAGTTTATCCAATTCATACGAAAATCATTGGTTAACAAAGAGTGGTAAGCGTCGGCTAATCTCTTGGTCAACTACGGCTGTAGTTGAATCAGAAAATAAAATTGCTTTTATCATTGGATCAGGGCTTGATATCACCGATCGCAAACAAGTCGAAGAAGAAGTGCGTTTGCAGAATTGGCGATCAATAGTTTTCTCTCAAATCACTCTACGCATTCGACAATCGTTAAATGTTAATGAGATCTTAAATACAACTGTTGAAGAGGTGAGAAAATACCTCAAAGCAGATCGGGTAGTTGTATATCGATTTGATGGTGAATGGGACGGTGTCGTTGCTGTTGAGTCCGTGGAGCCACCTTGGATTGCTTTATTGACAGCTGATATCAAAGATGCGTGCTTTAGAAATGGACTATGGGAAGATTTTCGCCAAGGTCGTAAAGTCGTAAATGACGATATTCCTAATTCGGATATGCCCGATTGCTATAAGAAAATGATGGCTCAGTGTCAAGTGCAAGCCACCTTAGTAGTACCAATCCTTGAAAGCGATCAGCTATGGGGACTACTCATCGCCCACCAATGCAGCGAGCCAAGGCATTGGAGTAGTTTTGAAGTTAACTTTTTAGCGGAGCTTGGTAATCAAGTAGGTATTGCTCTTTACCAAGCTACTTTATTAGAACAAGAAACATTACGCCGCGAGCAACTCTCTAAGCAGAATATTGAATTAGACAAAGCTCGTCATCAAGCAGAAATAGCAACAAAGATGAAAAGCTCTTTTCTCGCGACTATGAGCCATGAAATTCGTACGCCGATGAATGCAGTATTAGGAATGACAGGTTTGCTTGCCGACACTGAGCTTTCGACTCTCCAGCGAGATTTTGTGGAAACTGTAAGAATTAGCGGTGAAAATCTCCTTACATTAATCAATGAAATTCTTGATTTCTCAAAGCTTGAAGCTCATGAGATGGAATTAGAAGAGATTGATTTTGACCTTAACACCTGTGTTGAGGAAGTAACTGATTTACTTGCCATGCTTGCTCAGGTTAAAGGATTAGAGCTTGCGTCACTAGTTCATCAAAATGTGCCTATTTACCTATGTGGTGATGTATCGCGTCTCAGGCAAATATTAACCAATCTGGTTAGTAACGCCGTTAAGTTCACTTCGGAAGGTGAAGTTATCGTTAAGGTATCCCTCAACTCAGAAACTGAATCAACGGCAGTGATCGAATTTAGGATTATTGATACTGGCATCGGTATATCCGCGACAGCTCAGAAAAAGCTATTTCAACCCTTTACCCAAGTTGATGCTTCGACTACACGCAAATATGGTGGTACTGGTTTAGGACTTGCTATTTGCAAACAAATTATCGATCTCATGGGTGGCGAAATTGGCATCGATAGTGAAGAAGGCAAGGGTTCACATTTTTGGTTTAGGATTCCATTTGCGAAGCAGTCGCCAGTCGCGATCGCACAGCTTAAACCACGTCAAGAAGTTAATCTTAAGGATGTTCGCGTCTTGATAGTTGATGATAATGCAACCAATTGCAAAATCCTGACTTATCAACTAACTGCTTGGCAAATGCGAGTTGATGCATTACAAAATGCTTCTAATGCGATCGCGATTTTACAAGCAGCCGTGGAAGAAGGCGATCGCTATCAATTAGCAATTCTGGATATGCAAATGCCTGATCTTGACGGCGAAATGTTGGGTGCACAGATCAAGTCTGACCCAATCCTGAAAAATCTTAAATTAATCATGCTGACATCTCTAAACCAGCAAGGTGGTATCAGCCGTGTTAGAGAACTGGGATTTGAGTTTTATCTTGTCAAGCCTGTAAAACAGTCTCGCTTATTGGAAGTACTGGTGGAAGTGGTTTCTATAGATGCTAAGCATAAAGTTTTCCCTTCTACTCCATTAAGGCTGGCTGATGATGCACCTCAAAAGACTTCTAAACTTAAAATTTTGATTGCTGAAGATAATCCCATCAATCAAAAAGTGGTTCTACATCAGCTGCGTAGTTTTGGCTATGATGCAGATTTAGTAGGTAATGGCAAGGAAGTACTTAAGCTCCTAGAATGCATTCACTATGACATCATCCTCATGGATTGCCAAATGCCTGAAATGGATGGATATGAGACAACGATCGCCATTCGTCAGCTAGATTCAGAAAAAAGTAAAATTGTGATTATGGCGATGACAGCTAACGCCTTGAAGGAAGATCGCGATCGCTGTATTGCTTGTGGTATGGATGACTATCTCAGTAAACCCATACGCAAAGAAGATGTCGCTCGAAAATTAGCAGAATGGGAGAAAAAGATTTTTGCCCAGAATGCGATCGCATCTTCTTCGATTATCACTTCTGAGGTTACAACTACGGCAATTATCGATAATATAAATGTTGATACTAATTCCCTAGATCCAAATTCTAATAACTCCGAATCTCTATCATTAATTGACTGGACTTATATAGATAGTATTGCTGATGGTAGTGAAGAGTTTAAAGCTGAAATTCTCCAAACTTTTTTCGAGTCTACTTCGGAAAGCTTAGGGCAACTTGAAGTGGCGATCTCTGAGAATAATTACGATGAGATTGCTCGAATTGCTCATTTTATCAAAGGAGCCTCAAGTAACTTAGGGATGATTGCAATAGCTGCGATCGCTAATGATTTACAACAAGTTGGGGAAAATCAAAAAGAAGAGAATATGCAAGAGATGTTTAAGAAAATGCAATCTCTATTCTCACAAATTCAAAATTCTCTTTTATCATCCAAATAAATAAAGGCGGCACTTCGTGCCGCCTTTATTTATTTGGGTTTAAAAAACCTGTTCGATTTCATCGATTTCAGGAATCTCTTCCTTCAACTTACGCTCAATGCCCATTCTCAGGGTCATCGCTGAGCTAGGACAAGATCCACAAGCACCTTGTAAGCGCAATCGCACGACTGGTCCCTCGATTTCGACAAGTTCCACATTGCCACCATCAGACATTAGATAAGGGCGTAGCTCATCTAAAACATTTTCGACATTTTCTGTAGTCAGAGTCAAACTCATATTTTTTCCTGTATTTATCTCAAAACTATAGGCTCAGAGAATGCGGTGCTAAGTGCTGCATTCTCTACAACCATAACTATTACTATCTATGCTAACAGAATAATTGAGAGCTAATGGTTGTGCAATCTAATAAGGAACCAATTTTTTGTGGCGAGGCGAAGCCTCGCCACAAAAAATTGGTTCCTTGTTTTAATTGTTTGGGATTAAGTATCCACAACGATGCTCACCATTAACCATCCAATGCGTGCGTTCTACGGAACAATCCAACACGGTTGCAAACATTTCTAGCTCATGTCCGCACACACTGGGAAAAGACTCAGCCACATGGGCGATCGCACAATTATATTCCGTAAAAATGAAACCTTCTGTCCCTTCTACAGGGAACCATTCCGTCACATAACCTTCACTACGGCGAAGTTCGGCTAATTTTTCTAATCGTTGCTTGAGTGAACCTCCTCCAAGTTGCAATTTATAATTCTGTGCTTTGCGTTGCCACTGCTTTTGTAATACCTCAGACACTTGCTCTTTGCCTAAAGTATCAATCAGCGTATCAAGGAAATTTACGGCAAATTGGTTGTAACTATCGGGAAAGCGATCGCGCCCTGCCGTGGTCAATGCATAAATAAATTGGGGTCTACCCATACCCAACTGCTCGGCAGTGTGATAGATCAGCCCCTCAGTTTCAAGATCTTTTAAATGCTTACGAATTGCCTGCGGACTAATATCTAACTTTTCCGCTAAGTCCTGAGCTGTTACCTCTCCACGCTTAAGCAGATGCTGCAAAATGTCCTGCTTAGTATCATTTTTAGCATCATGCTTATGGTCATTTTTATGATCTAGCTTCAGGTCTGGTGCACTTGAAATCATTTCAGCGACACCGATGGGAGTTTTCATAAATATTAAGCTCCAGACAACAACTGACTCTTACGTAGAGTCAAGACTCGATAGAGTGGCAGAGCTATCAAAAAATGACTTTGACAACTTGCATGTTGTTAATGTAACCTACAATTAGTAAAGAAACAAGTAAGTTGTTTTATTCAAACAAAGGTAGCGCGAAGCACTAACTTTGCACATCAATTATCAGGAGCCACGACTGACATGACTGCAACGGTTCAAGCACTTGTCAACCAACCATACAAATACGGATTTGTTACATCCATTGAGTCGGACACGATTCCTCGCGGTCTAAGCGAAGATGTCGTCCGCATGATTTCGGCTAAGAAAAATGAGCCAGAATACATGCTGGAATTCCGTCTCAAGGCTTATCGGCAATGGTTAAAGATGCAAGAACCAACATGGGCACATGTCGAATATCCTGCGATCGATTACCAAAATATCGTCTATTATTCTGCACCCAAGCAATCGAAAAAGAAAGCAAGTCTTGATGAAGTTGATCCTGAGTTACTGGATACTTTTGAGAAATTAGGGATTTCCATTAACGAGCAAAAGCGTCTAACCAATGTTGCCGTTGATGTCATTTTTGATAGCGTTTCGATCGCCACAACTTTTAAGAAAGATCTAGCAAAAGTTGGTGTAATCTTCTGCTCGATCACCGAAGCGATGCATGAGTATCCTGAACTGATCAAAAAATATCTAGGTAGCGTTGTCCCGATCGCAGACAACTACTATTCAGCACTAAATGCTGCCGTATTTACCGATGGCTCCTTTGTATACATTCCCAAAGGCGTAAAGTGCCCGATGGATCTGTCCACCTATTTCCGCATTAACAATGGTGACTCTGGACAGTTCGAGCGTACTTTGATTGTTGCCGAAGAAGGAGCCTATGTCAGCTATCTTGAAGGTTGTACTGCACCAATGTTTGATACCAATCAACTTCATGCAGCCGTAGTTGAATTAGTCGCCCTAGATGATGCCGAAATCAAATATTCCACAGTACAGAACTGGTTTGCTGGCGATAAAGATGGCAAAGGCGGTATCTATAACTTTGTGACTAAGCGTGGTTTGTGCCAAGGCAAAAACTCAAAGATCTCTTGGACTCAAGTAGAAACTGGTTCCGCAATTACTTGGAAGTATCCCAGTTGCGTATTGGTTGGTGAAAACTCCGTTGGTGAGTTTTACTCTGTTGCTCTAACAAATAATAAGCAACAAGCCGACACTGGCTCGAAAATGGTGCATATCGGCAAAAACACCCGCAGTAAAATTGTTTCTAAGGGCATTTCCGCTGGTGGCTCTCAAAATAGCTATCGCGGCTTGGTCAAAATCTCACCCAAAGCTGAAGGCGCAAGAAATTATTCTCAATGCGACTCAATGCTGATTGGTGATTGCTCTCAAGCGAATACTTTTCCTTATATTCAAGTTCAAAACAATACCGCTAGAGTTGAGCATGAAGCCTCAACTTCTAAAATCGGCGAAGAGCAATTGTTCTATTTCCAACAACGCGGTATCGCGGTTGAAGATGCTGTCTCGATGATCATTAGTGGCTTCTGCAAAGAAGTATTTAATGCATTGCCGATGGAATTCGCTGTTGAAGCTGATAAGCTCTTGGCTTTGAAGCTAGAGAATAGTGTTGGATAAAGCGATCGCCATTTTGTTCTCGCGATGAAGAGACTACAATCTCTGCTTTTTAAGTGGTATACAATAATTTAGATGGAGATAGATATTTTAAATTAGATAGAATTTTTATAGTTAAATCAGCCGTAAAAATTCTGTCTAATATGTAATGTTGATATGAGCAGCTTTCATACACATGCGCGAATAGTTCGTAGAAACGATTTACCATTTCATTACCGCCGATCTGCTTTTCGCTCTTGTATACAAGTTTATCGGTGGCTCATCAGGCAAAAATTTCAAGTAACTTATCTTCGATATAGTAAATTTTTTGGATTTGATGAGAACATATCGGAATCCAATGAGCGACTAAATAAGGCAATAGATGCTTTGGAGACTGAGAGAAACTTATTTCTTGAGCAATTACGTCTGTTTGATAAAAAGCGCATCAAGGAAAAAGTAGGCGGTCGCAGACTACCTTCTAACATAGAAGTTGATTTACTCTATAAAAACATGAAATTTGTAGTTCCTATGGAAGAAGATGAGACTGAAACCGAAAAAAACTTATCTTAGCTATGGAAAGACAGGAGGAAATTTGGCAAGCGGTCGGTAGAATTACAATTAACTATCCACTATTGGAATGTGATAAATGTGCGTTAACCGTAATGCGTTGGCTAAAAAAGCGTGGCATCGAAGCAAAAATACTGCGGTTACGAACCAAACGCCGCAGTGAAAACTTTGTGACAAGCGATCGCTATGGGTTAGACGAATCAATAACTGAAAATGGGACTCATTATGGAGTAGAAGTCATGGGAAAGGTATTTGACAATTTGTCCGCCGAAGGATTGTCTCGTGAAGATTGGATAAAAGATTTTGATTGTCTGAGTGGCGCTTTTGTAGTTGAGGAACTGACTAGTTTGTAATAATTTGTTTGAGAGGTACAAAATGATTGGATTGTTTGAACTTTTGCAGAAAATCGAAAAAAACTCAGGAATGTATTTAGGTCGTCAATCCGTTAGCGATCTATTTATGTTTCTTGCTGGATATGAATTTGCCCGAAGCCAGAGTAATGATGAACTCACCCAAGAAGAAGAAGCGTTTTACAACGAGTTTCAGCCTTGGTTACAAAAAAAAATAGGCGTAAGATCTGTTACTTCATGGGCAAAGCTAATCATGCTGTCCTGTCATGACGAAAAAACAGGTTTTGAAATGTTTTTTAGATTTTTAAGAGAGTTTCAAGTTCGCGATCATGTTGAAGATGTAATCGCAGTTTAATATTAATTCTTCTTTGGCTTTGCGTAATGTAAAAGCACTGTAAGACATAGTTTCCCGACCTTCTCATACCAATATCTGTCCACTACATATTACAATATTAAATAGCTGTTAAGAGAAATAGAAATGATTGTTGAAAATAGCGAAGTGATTTTATCAGTCAAGAATTTGACTGCGGAAGTTGGTGGAGTCGAGATTTTAAAAGGGCTTAATCTGGAGATTAAGGCTGGTGAAGTTCATGCGATTATGGGGCCAAATGGCTCTGGTAAAAGCACATTCTCGAAAGTGTTAGCAGGACATCCTGCCTATACGGTCACAGGCGGTGAGATTATTTATAAGGGTGAAAACTTATTAGATTTAGCACCAGAAATTAGATCTAGAGAAGGTATATTTTTAGCTTTTCAATATCCATTAGAAATTCCTGGGGTGACTAATTCTGATTTCTTGCGATTGTCCTATAACAACTTGAGAAAGCACAAAGGCTTAGAAGAGTTCGATATCATCGACTTTGATGACTTTATCCAAGAAAAGTTAGAGATTGTAGAAATGAATCCTAGTTTCTTGAGTCGCAGTGTTAACGAAGGTTTTTCTGGCGGCGAGAAGAAACGCAATGAGATTTTGCAAATGGCAATTCTCGATCCAACCTTGGCAATTCTAGACGAGACAGATTCGGGGTTAGATATTGATGCTTTGAGGATTGTGGCAGGTGGAGTGAATAAGCTCTCAACCCCTCTCAATTCTTCATTAGTAATTACACACTATCAGCGCTTACTAAATTACATTATTCCAGACTTCATTCATGTGATGGAAAATGGCAAGATTATTCTCACAGGTGGCAAAGACTTGGCTCTGGAACTAGAAGAAAAGGGCTATGACTGGCTCAAAGAAGAAGAGGCGGTGTTGGCATAATGGCTATTCAAGTTTCTGAACAAGTGGAAAATCAAGCAGAACTAAAGGGCGCATTAAGCACTCGCAGTAAATTGGCTGTTGACAGTAAAAAGTTTACTTCCCAAGTGATCAGTTTAGGTTCTCCGATCGCGATCTCCCAAGACACCGATCAGTTTGTGAGCGAGATTCGTCAATTGGCTAGCGATCGCCTAGCGAGTCTTTCTTTTCCAACCACCAAAGATGAAGAATGGAAATATACTGATGTTTCGTCTTTGGGAAATCTAACTTTTGCTAATCAGATGGGGAATTCAGAGGATGTCGAAGCATTAATTGCTAAGCATTCAGCTTCTGAAGCCGTTGATAATCTGATTGTGTTTGTGAATGGGCAGTATAGTGAGAAGTTCTCAGATACAACGGGCGCTTTACAGGGCTTAGTTCTTGGCACATTGGCAACTCTTGGCGATCGCATTCTGCCAAAACTGCGATCGCACCTCGCGCAACATCCCGATGCGAATGATTATTTTACAAGCCTGAATACAGCTTGTCTGAATGATGTAGCGATTGTACTCGTCCCCAAAAATCTAGTCGTCGAAAAGCCGATCCAGCTTTTGTTTGTATCTGCACCACAGGCTGGCGCAACATTGATAACTCAGCCGCGCTGTTTGGTGATTGCAGAAAGCCATAGTAATTTGACTTTTATTCAAACTTTTGTGGGAATTGATTCTCAAACCTATTTTACTAATACGGTAACAGAAGTTTGGCTAGCAGAAGGTGCAGAAGTCAATCATACCAAGGTACAGTGGCAAGGTGATGAGGCGGTGCACATCAATATGATTGCGATCGCTCAAGCCCGAAATAGCGTCTATAAGAATCAATCGATTAGCATCGGTGCGAAGATCTCTCGCCAGAATTTGATCGTGCATCAAATGGCTGAACAAACGCAAACTTCGCTGACTGGGTTAGCATTTGTTGATGGTGAACAGCATGCGGATACACATTCTGTAATTGCTCACAACTATCCGCACGGATCGAGTAAGCAATTGCACAAGTGCATTGCTGACGGTCGTTCCCATACAGTTTTTAATGGCAAAATCCAAGTTGCGAAGTTAGCTCAACAGACTGATTCCGCCCAGCTAAGCCGCAATCTCTTGTTGTCGCCTAAAGCGCGAGTGGACACAAAACCTCAATTAGAGATTTTTGCAGATAATGTCAAATGCGCTCACGGTGCAACCGTCAGTCAACTCGATGCTGAGGAAATCTTCTATCTCCAAAGTCGGGCGATTGATGCTGAGAGTGCCGCTAACTTGCTAACCTATGCCTTTGCAACCGAGGCGATTAACCAAATTCCGATTGTTTCGGTACAGCGATCGCTCAGTAACTTCGTTCTTGAGAAAACGAAGGGTTAATGACTTATAAGTAGGAAAGCTTAATTAAATGTAGGATGTGTTAGTGCAACGTAACGCATCAATTAGTTGTCAATGATGGGTTACGCTATCGCTAACCCATCCTACGTTTAATTCCAACAACTTACTTATTGAGTATTTCAATGCTAAAGAGTTTGCGTTTAGAAAATTTTAAAAGTTTTAAAAATGCCGAGCTTTCGCTTGGAGATTTGACAGTTTTAGTAGGGACTAATGCTTCAGGTAAAAGCAATATTCGTGATGCTTTTCGTTTTTTGCATGGCATTTCACGAGGCTATAGCATTGCTGAAATTATTGGTGAGAAGTATGGGGAAGGTGGTGTGCTGCAATGGCGAGGTATTCGCGGCGGTACAAAGGAAATAACTTATTGTGGGGCTGATTCTTTTGCGATCGCTATTTCCTTTTCTGTCCATGATGGCGATACAGAATATGACATGGATTATCGTATTGAGGTTAAATTAGATTCATCTAGTCCATTTCCCTACATCATTTTTGAAGTTTTGAATTGCAAACAAACAAATAATCCAATTTTTGCATCCTTCGACTCTACTCTGAATAATCACAATAGTGTTCGTTTTTATGACTCTTGGCATAGCAGTGGAGGTGACAACTTCCCTAATTATATTCCAATGCTTTTTCAGATTGAGAAAGAAAATAGACTAAAAGGGGTAATTAGTAAAATAGACATAGATTTTGATATTCCAGTCACAAAAAAATTGTGTGAGCTTGCCTTAAATGCAATAGGTGATATGAGATTTCTCGATCTCAGTCCAGATGTGATGAGATTGCCGACTTTTGCGGGGCAAAACGTTTTAGGCGATCGCGGTGAAAATTTGTCATCGGTAATGCTAGATATTTGTCGTGATGAAACCCGTAAGGCGATTTTATTGGATTGGTTGCAATCATTAACGCCAATGGATGCAAAAGATTTTGACTTTCCCGAAGACTTTACTGGCAAAGTTCTACTGAGAATCGAAGAAGCAAGCGGACAGAAAACAACTGCTTATAGTGCATCGGATGGAACATTGCGATTTTTAGGATTGTTGGCAGCACTTTTGGGTAATCAGCGATCGCGCTTTTACTTTTTTGAAGAACCTGAAAATGGCATCCATCCCAATCGGTTAAGCTTGCTGTTGCAACTTATGCAGCAAGAAGTCGCTAATAGCTCAATGCAAATTGTGATTACCACTCACTCACCGCTTTTGTTGAATTTCTTAAGCCCCGAAAGCCTTGAATATGCTTCTTTAATGTATCGAATAGGCGATCGCACCGAGTCACGTATAACTAAAATTATGGACATTCCCAACGCTAGGGAACTTGTCGCAAATGAAGGCTTGTCGAGCTTACTAGATTCAGGATGGCTAGAAGATGCGATGTACTTCCTTGAAGATGAAGAGGTGCAGGACTCATGAATGTTCTGATTATTCTCGAAGATTTTGTCAATGATGAGAGTATGGTGCTACCGATTGTCAGAGCGATGATGACTGCGATCGGTAAGCCAAAAGCAAAAATTACAGTCTGCAAAAATCCACGCCTTCGAGGTCACGCTGAAGCCCTGAGATGGGAAAAGATTCAAGAAATTTTGCAAAGATATGGCGGTATGACCGACTTGTTTTTGGTCTGTGTTGATCGCGATGGCAATGAAGATAGACGGGCAAAGCTTGATGGACTTGAAAAACGAGCGCAAGAATTTTTAGCAGAGAAATATCAAAAACCCAAAAAGTTTATAGGCGAAAATGCTTGGCAAGAATTAGAAGTATGGGTTTTAGCAGGATGTATTGATCTTCCAAAAAACTGGAATTGGTTAGAAATTCGTGCTGAGAGAAAATCTAAAACAGGATATTTTATGCAATTTGCAGAACAGCGATCGCTATTAGAAGCACGTTGTCAAGGTAGAGGAATCCTCGCAGAAGAAGCGGCTAATCGTTACGATCGCATTTGCAAACGATGCCCTGAAGATATTGGGAACTTAGAAACAAATATTCAAGAATGGCTAGTTAGGAATGATTAGAGTTCAGTACAGCGATCGCTTAGTAATTTTGTATTTGAGAAAACAAAAGCATAAACCCTAAAAAAATAAGAGACGACGCAATTGCCTCGCCTCTTATTTTTTTCCTCTATACTTCGCTAAAAGTGCTATAAGTCATCCAGTGAAAAATGCTAGGATGCTGAGCATCAAGAACGTATCGAGATGAGAAAATTAATGCGTTGGTCTATTGTGCTTATGCTCAGTGCTACATTAGCAGGAGCTAGCGCCCCTCTAATTACCACTTCTTCTGACTCAGATATTACTCTGAATGCAAGCTTAGGAAATAATCGAGACGGCAAATCATTTGATCCACTTACTTACTCTCCCATTGATCAAAGACTTGCTAAATTAGAAACTCAGGCTAAACAGCAAAGTTCTAATAGTAACGATACTGACCGTGTTCGCGCTCGTTTGGTAATTGCGGATATTCATCTCAACAACCGCAAGCCCCGCGAGGCGATCGCTGCTCTTGATAAATTGGAAACTGAGTATCCAGTTTTAGCCGATTATGTTTTGCTCAAACGCGCACAAGCCCAAACTCAACTGCGCGATCTCCAATCTGCTACATCAACTTGGCAACAACTTTTAGCCAAGTTCCCTGATAGTCCAGCAGCTGCCGAAGCAATGTTTGCCTTAGGACAAAATCAACAGCTTTTACAAAAATTTCCTGCTCATCCGCGATCGCAAGAAGTTGTCCTGCGCTTACTAGCCCAAGATCCAAATCGAGTTGATCTAATGGCGCATCTGGCGACTTATTTTAGTGATTCCAAAGAGATTGTCCCAGTTCTAAATCGTCTAGTTGCCAGTTCACCCTCACTCACCTCTGACCAATGGTGGGCGATCGCTGATGGATATTATAATAATTTTGAATTTGGCAGAGCCGCCAATGCCTATACCCGCGCCACAGTCAATCCGATAAATGCATACAATTACGCTCGCAGTCTTCATCGTGGCAGACAATTTGACTCAGCGATCGCCGCTTATAACCGTGTTGTCCAGCAATTTCCTCAAAGTCCTCAAGCTCCTCGCGCTTTAATTAGGATTACGCAGATTGGCTCGCCTGAAGAGGCGATCTCCGCAACCGATCGCATTGTGACAAGCTATCCCGATACCGCAGCCGAAGCCTTAGCAATTAAGGCTTCGATCTTGCAAGATAAGCTTGGTAGCCCCAAAACCGCAAGCGACGTTCGGAATCTATTGTTAAGTCGTTATGGCAGTAGTAATGATGCTGGTGAATTGCGTTGGCGAATTGCTAAAGGTCAAGGACGTGGCGGACAGATCAAGAATGCGATCGCCACGGTTGACGCATTGATTGCCAATAGTCCAGATAGTACCTCCGCAGCCGAAGCGAGCTTCTGGGCAGGTAAATGGGCTAATCAAATTGGTGATAAAGCTAAAGCTAAGAAGTTTTTTGAGTTTGCGATTCGTCAACACCCTGATTCCTATTTCGCGTGGCGATCGGCGAGTTCTCTTGGATGGAATGTGGGAACCTTCACGACAGCACGTTACGTTGCACCAGCGATCTCTATACCCAGCGAAAGGACAGCTTTACCTGCGGGTTCGGCGAAACTACAAGAGCTATATATTCTAGGACTAGATCGGGATGCGCAATCTCAATGGGTGACAGAATTGCGTGGCAAGCGTAATCTGGAACCAAGGGAGATTTTTACTGATGGCGTGCTACGGGTTGCCAATCAAGACAACTTGATTGGTATCAAAATTCTGGAAAGCTTGAATTGGATTGATGTTTCCAATGCTCAAAAGGTCGAAATTGCTCAACTTAAGCAGCATCCTGCTTATATACACTCGCTCTATCCTTTTCATTACTGGGATGTAATCTCAAATTGGTCACGCGATCGCAAACTCTCTCCAGCTCTCGTCATCGGTTTGATGCGTCAAGAGTCTCGATTTGAAGCTCAAATTCGTTCACGTTCAGGTGCGATCGGTCTGATGCAAATTATGCCAGATACAGGCTCATGGATTGCTAGCAAAAAGGGAGTGAATAGCTATAATCTTGATAGACCTGAAGATAATATCAATTTTGGAACTTGGTATTTGGACTATACCCACAGCCGTTTTGGCGATAACTCTATGCTTGCCGTTGCTAGCTATAATGCGGGCCCTGGTGCGATCGGTAGATGGGTAGAATCAAGAGGCTTGGGAGATCCTGATGAGTTTGTGAATAATATTCCCTACGATGAGACTAGAGATTATGTGTCCAAGGTTTTAGGTAACTATTGGAACTATCTGCGGTTATATTCTCCTTCAGTACAACAACAGATTACGGCTTTAGAACAGCCTAATAATATCAATGCCTCATCTAAGTTCTAAAACTAAAGCCCAAAGTGACCGCATAGCGGTCACTTTGCCTCTTGAGACTTTAAGCTTTTTGCAGCACTTTCAACCCACATTCCGCTCTCAAAATAAGTAAAAAAACAATTAGGAATCAGGGAGAGGGAGAAGATAATAGCGACGACAAGCGGAGGGAAAG